>DASQVB010000233.1:0-3483 GCA_035640975.1 Pseudonocardiaceae bacterium | reverse complement strand
AGCCGCCAGCAGCGAAGCGAAGGGGCCGGCGTCGTCGAGGCACTCGCGGCGGAAGGTGAGATGGAAGCGCTCGACCTTCCCGGTGGTCGTCGGGCTGGCGGGCTGGGTGAGCCGGTGTGCGATGCCGTTATCGCGGCAGATCCGGTCAAACAGCACCTCGCCGCCCCTGCCGAAACGATCCGTGAATTGTTTCCCGTTATCGGTAAGCACTTCTTCGGGCACCCCGTAGCGCTGCAGGGCGTCGGCGAAGGACAGGCACACCGCCCGCCCGGTCGCGCGGGCCACCACGGCTGCCATCACGCAGAACCGGGAGTCGTCATCGACCCCGGTGACGACCTTGCATTCGGTGCCATCGGCCAACATCACACCGCCGACGATGTCGATCTGCCACAGCGCCATCGGCGTCTGGCGTTCCCAGCGCCGGTAGCTGTCGCGCTTGCGCCGCCGTGAGCGCGACACCACCAGCCCATGGCGGGCCAGCACCCGGTGCACCGTGATCCGAGAGGGTGCCAAGGCAGTGCCGGTGCGGGCCAGTTCGTGGGCGATGCGCCGAGCACCCCAGCGGGGATGCTCCCGGCGCAGCTCGCAGATCACCGCCTCCACCTCCGAGCCGGTCTGACCCGGACACCCGTGCGGGCGCCGGGACCGATCAGCCAGACCGGCCAAGCCACCCTCGCGGTAGCGGCGCAGCCAGTTCTGCACCGTCTGACGCGACACCCCCAAATGCGCTGCCACCTGCACCGCCGATTCACCGGCCTGCACCGCCAACACCGCGCGGTAGCGCTGCTCGACAACAGACAACTCCACCAGGGCCAATCCCGGCCTCCCCACCGCTCACCCTCCATAAAGGACGAGCGATAGGAACGCCGATCACGGCCACTGTCAAAGATGTCCTGAGACCGGAGTGTCAAGCATGTCCTGAGACTCGACAAGGGACTACCGCGTTGTCTGGTCCCACCTGACGCTTGACGTTTCTGTCCCGGGTGTTGCTTGACGTTGGGGCTAGGAAACTGAGGTGGTGGGTGGTTTTTGGGCCTTGTGGTTGCGGACCGGGTGGGTGGTGGTCCGGCGGAAGGTCCGGTGTCCGCCGTCGTCGAGTTCGACGGTGATCGTGTGTTCGGCGACGTGGACGGTGAGCTGTTGGTGGGCGTGGGTGCGTCCGAGAGCGATTTTCTGTCCGACGACCATGATGACGCCACTGTTGGAGGCGCGGCGTTGTACGGTGACCGGTTCGGTCGAGGGCCGGGGTGGGGGTCCGGCCGGGCGGACGCCGCGCAGCTTGCGGATCTGGTCCCAGCTCAGTGGGTTGGGCCGGGTGCGCAGCAGTTCACGGGTGTCGGGGTCGAAGAACATCAGCGTGGTGGCCTCGATGCGGATGCTGACCCGGCGGCCGGCGAGGATTTCCGCGGCGAGCAGTTGACGGTTGCCCAGGGAGATGATGCCGCCGCGGCCCACGGTGCGCTCGATTTCCAGCGCGCTGCCGGCTTCGGGTGGGGGCAGCGGTGGCGGGCCGGCGGGACGTCCGCCGGTGGCGGCCAGCGCGGCCAGGTCGTTGCTGGTGAGGTGGGATCGGACGGTCTTGACCCGGGCACCGGCGATGCTCAGGTGGATGAGGTCGTGATCGGCCCAGAAGGTCACGGTGAGCCCGGCCCGGGCGGGTCCCAGCCAGAACTGTTTACCCCGCACGGCCAGGTTGCCCGAGGCCGGTATCACCCGATCGAACTGCACTGGTCCACCTGAGTAGGCCACCGGCGCCGGTGGGACCTGGGCGTCCTCACGCATCCCCTCGACCGGCTCGGGCGTGGCCGGGCCGGGCAGCACTGGGGTCTGCGGTGCGTCGGCGGGCTGGAGGTTAGCCGGTAGCCGCAGCGGCAGCAGTTCCTCGGTTGCTTGACGGGCTTGTTGGCTGGGGGTGAACCGCTGGGCGGGGTAGTCCATGTTCAGGGACTGGTGCGGGCGGTCGCAGTTGTACTCGCTCACCCAGGTGTCCACCGCAGCCTGAGCAGCCACGATGTTGTCGAAGGGTTCGGCGTGGTTGAGGAATTCTCGGCGGAAACTGCCATGGAAACGCTCCACCTTCCCCGTCGTGGTGGGACTGGCGGGTTGGGTGAGCCGGTGAGTGATGCCGTTGTCCCGGCAGATCCGGTCAAACAGCACCTCCCCGCCCTTGCCGAACCGATCGGTGAATTGTTTGCCGTTGTCGGTGAGCACTTCCTCGGGCACCCCGTAGCGGTGCAGCGCCTCGGCGAAGGCCAGACACACCGCCCGCCCGGTCGCCCGAGGGACAACGCAGGCCATCACGCAGAATCGGGAATGGTCATCAACCCCGGTGACCACCTTGCACTCGGTGCCATCGGCGAGGATGACACCGCCGACGATGTCGATCTGCCACAACGCCATCGGCGTCTGGCGTTCCCAACGCCGATACTCACGGCGCTTACCCCGCCGGCGGCCGGGCTCGATCAGGCCGTGGCGGCGCAGGATCCGGTGCACCGTCGATTTCCCCGGCGGGGTGCTGTCCTGCGAGCTGGTCGCGGCCAGCTCGTGGGCGATCCGCCGGGGTCCCCAGCGGGGATGTTCCCGGCGTAGCTCACACACCCGGGTCTCCACTTCGGCGCAGGCCTGGTGCGGGCACGACGGCGGTCGGTGTGTGCGGTCCATCAACCCGGCCAGGCCATCCTGGGCATACCGCATCAACCAGGTGTGCAGGGTTTGCCGGGAGACCCCGAACTGGGTCGCCACCACGATCTTCGGTTCACCGCGCTCGACGGCCAGTACGGCCCGGTAGCGCTGCTCGACAACAGACAAGTTGACCAGAGCCAATCCCGACCCCCCATCACCGTCCACAACAGACGGTGGAAGGAAAGCCGATCAGGCCCAAACGTCAAGGATCAGCTGGGACCGGCGTGTCAAGCGTCAGCCGGGACCACACACTGCTGTGATGAGGACGGGGGCCGAACTGCAGGTCGTCCCGCTCCGGCGAGCCGGGACTCGTGGGGACGGTCACGCGCAGGTCAAGCCCGACGACCGCCACCGCCCACACGGCGATGGCCGCCAGAACGCCCCTGCGGTAATCAGGCTGCGCGCGAGCGGCGGTGCGGTGGACATCGCGGCGTGATGCAGGGCTCCGGGCCGATTCCCCAGCTGATCACGCGCGTGGGTGGATCCGGATAATTTCGGGGCTGTGTAGCTCGACGTCGGCTCCTGGCCGACGAGCGCTTCCGCATGCCTGCGGATCTCCACCCCACGCACCGTCCAGGGACTGCGGGAGGCCAGATCATCGACGACCAGGGCCACGCACCGTTGGCGACCGTTGTGGAATTACGGGTGGTGCCGAGCGCTCGGCCAGTGTTATCGATGCTCCTGGTCTGCTCGTCGTAGCTGAAGCCCACCGATTGTTCTGCAGTGACCCGTCCCGACGTCGGGTGGCCAGGCGCCCGAGCGGTTGATCCGCAAGGTAATAGTTCTGGCGAGCCGTAATCC
>DASQVB010000232.1:0-3412 GCA_035640975.1 Pseudonocardiaceae bacterium | reverse complement strand
CACATGGCCCAACCAGGAGCGAGGCGAGCGGCTGCCGGTGCGCGAGGCCAGGGAGCTGGGTTTCACACCGTGTGACCGGTGCCGGCCGGATGCTGCATTAGCCCGCCGGCACCGGTCCGCGAGCGCGACCACGGGCAGAAGCTGAGGTCAGCCGAGTCCAATTCGCTGGCGCAGCCGGGGTACGATGGTTTAAAAGGCACCGATTTTAAAGGCACCGATCCGGCCATCACCGGGGAGCCTCCGGAGGAACGAGACAAGTCCACTCATTAGATCACCCAGTGGATGAGCCTCTAGTAGAACCGGACGGGTCCGGCCCGTCATCGCCGGCTCAACGAGTGGTCGCCTGCCAGCGCAGGTGGCAAGCGGGGTGGTACCGCGGTCCGTGGCGTGAGTTGCGGGTCGTCCCCAATGCAGCGAGCGGGATCCTACTGCACTGGAACGACCGCAATGCCACTGCCCTGAGGAGCGCGTACCACCATGGCCTACCCCAAGGTTGCCGCGGGCGCCGCGGAGCCCGTCTCGGCCCAACCATCTTTTCCCGCTGTCGAGCTTGCCGTGCTGGGATACTGGCAGGCCGACCACACCTTCGCGGCGTCAGTTGCGGCCCGCCCGGCCGGGGACAACGGCGCGGGCGAGTTCGTCTTCTATGACGGCCCTCCCTTCGCCAACGGCCTACCGCACTACGGGCACCTACTCACTGGCTACGTCAAGGACGTCGTGCCGCGCTACCAGACGATGCGCGGCCGCCGGGTGGAGCGCCGGTTCGGCTGGGACTGCCACGGGTTACCCGCTGAGGTGGAGGCGGAGCGTCAACTCGGCATCACCCACAAGTCCGAGATCGACCAGATGGGCGTGGCCGATTTCAATGCCGCCTGCCGCGCATCGGTGCTGCGCTACACGCGCGAGTGGCGCGACTATGTCACCCGCCAAGCCCGCTGGGTGGACTTCGACAACGACTACAAGACCCTCGACCTGGATTACATGGAAAGCGTCCTGTGGGCTTTCAAGACGCTGTGGGACAAGGGGCTGATCTACCAGGGTTTCCGCGTGCTGTGGTACTGCTGGCGCTGCGAGACACCCCTGTCCAACACCGAGACGAAGATGGATGACGTCTACCGCACTCGGCAGGACCCGGCGGTCACCGTCGGGCTGCGGCTCGATAGTGGCGAACTGGCCCTGGTGTGGACCACCACACCGTGGACGCTGCCGTCCAACCTGGCGGTGGCGGTGCATCCGGAACTGATCTACGTCACCGTTGCCGCCGCCGGCGAGCGCTACGTGATCGCCGAGGACCGCTTGCCGGCTTACGCTCGCGAATTCGGGGACGATCCGCACGTGCTGGCCCGGTACCAGGGCTCAGAGCTGCTCGGCCGCCGCTACACCCCACCGTTCGACTTCTTCACCGGCCGAGCCAACGCCCACCAGGTGCTCGCTGCCGACTACGTGACCACCGAGGAGGGCACCGGCCTGGTGCACCTCGCCCCCGCCTTCGGTGAGGAGGACAAGAGCGTCACCGATGCAGCCGGTATCGAGGCGGTGGTCCCGGTGGACTCGGCCGGGCAGTTCACCACCGAAGTGGCTCCCTACGCCGGGATGCAGGTCTTCGACGCCAATCGGGCGATCATCCGTGACCTGCGCGACGGCGCCCGCCACGCGCACGGCGTGCTGCTGCGTCAAGACACCTACGAGCACCCCTACCCGCACTGCTGGCGATGCAACACCCCACTGATCCAGCGCGCGGTGTCCTCCTGGTTCGTCGAGGTGACCCGGTTCCGGGACCGAATGGTGGCGCTGAACCACGAGATCACCTGGGTACCAGACAACGTCGGAGACCGGCAGTTCGGCACGTGGCTGGAGGGCGCCCGGGACTGGAACATCTCCCGCAACCGGTACTGGGGCTCCCCATTGCCGGTCTGGATCTCCGACGATCCCAGCTACCCACGGGTGGACGTCTATGGATCCCTGGATGAGCTGGAACGCGACTTCGGGGTGCGCCCGGTGGACTTACACCGCCCGTTCGTCGATCAGCTGACCCGGCCGAATCCGGACGACCCCACCGGGCGCTCCACCATGCGCCGGGTGCCCGAGGTGCTGGACTGCTGGTTTGAGTCCGGCGCGATGCCTTTCGCGCAGGTGCACTACCCATTCGACAACGCCGACTGGTTCGAACACCACTATCCGGGTGATTTCATCGTCGAGTACAACGGGCAGACTCGCGGGTGGTTCTACACGCTGCATGTGCTCGCCACGGCACTGTTCGACCGGCCGGCGTTTCGCACCTGCCTGGCACACGGCATCGTGCTCGGTGACGACGGGCTCAAGATGTCCAAGTCCAAGGGCAACTACCCCGAGGTCACAGAGGTGTTCAACCGGGACGGCTCGGACGCGATGCGCTGGTTCCTGATGGCTTCACCGATCCTGCGGGGCGGCAACCTCGTGGTCACCGAGCAGGGCATCAGGGAGGCCGTGCGCCAGGCACTACTGCCGTTGTGGAATTCCTGGTATTTCCTGTCGCTGTACGCCAACGCCGCCGAAACCGAAGGCCGGTGGCGAACCGACAGCCCGGATTTGTTGGACCGGTATGTGCTCGCCAAGCTGCACGACCTGGCCGTCGATGTCACGGCCCGGATGGACCGCTATGACATCGCCGGGGCCTGCGACAGCGTGCGCGGGTTCTGTGAGGTGCTCACCAACTGGTACGTGCGCCGATCCCGGGACCGCTTTTGGGCTGGTCAGCCCGAGGCGATCGATACCCTGCACACCGTGCTGGAGGTAGCCTGCCGGATTGCGGCTCCGTTGCTGCCGCTGACCACCGAGGCGATGTGGCGGGGGCTGACCGGGCAGCGCTCAGTACACCTCACCGACTGGCCCGATCCCGCGGTGCTGCCAGCGGATCGGGATCTCGTCACTGCGATGGACCGGGTCCGCCAGGTGGTGTCCGCTGCGCTGTCGCTGCGTAAGGCGCGGGGCCTTCGAGTCCGGCAGCCGCTGTCCCAACTCATCGTGGCCGCGCCGGACTCCGACGCGCTGGCACCGTTCACCGACTTGATCCGCGATGAGGTGAACGTCCGGTCGGTCACACTCACCAAGGACGTCGCCGCCCATGGCCGCTTCGAGCTCACCGTCAACGCCCGGGCCTGCGGGCCCCGGCTGGGCGGTGACACCCAGAAGGTGATCCGCGCGGTCAAGGCAGGGGAGTGGGAACGCGGTCCGGACGGGACCGTGACGGTGGGCGGGATCCCGTTGTTGGACGGGGAGTACACCGAGCGGCTGGTGGCAGCCGATGCCAGCGAGTCCACCGCGTTGCCGGCCGGCTCGGGGTTGGTGGTACTGGACACCGTGGTCACCCCGGAGCTGGTTCCCGAGGGCATTGCCCGGGATCTGGTGCGCGTCGTGCAGCAGGCCCGCAAGC
>DASQVB010000231.1:0-9379 GCA_035640975.1 Pseudonocardiaceae bacterium | reverse complement strand
CGACTTCGCCAAGCCGCAGATCGGTGTCGCGTCGTCCTGGAACGAGATCACCCCCTGCAACCTGTCGCTGGATCGTCTGGCCAAGGCCAGCAAGGAAGGCGTGCACGCCGCCGGTGGTTTCCCAATGGAGTTCGGCACGATTTCCGTGTCCGACGGCATCTCCATGGGCCATGTCGGGATGCACTACTCGTTGGTTTCCCGCGAGTTGATCGCCGACTCGGTGGAGACGGTGGTGGAGGCCGAGCGGCTGGACGGGACGGTGCTGCTGGCCGGCTGCGACAAGAGCCTGCCCGGGATGTTGATGGCCGCCGCCCGCCTCGACCTGGCGGCGGTGTTCCTCTACGGGGGCACCATCCTGCCTGGCCGGGTGAACGACCGCGAGGTCACCATTATCGACGCCTTCGAGGCGGTGGGGGCCTGCGCCCGCGGCCTGATCAGCCAGGCCGACGTCGACGCCATCGAGCGCGCGATCTGCCCCGGTGAGGGCGCCTGCGCCGGCATGTACACCGCCAACACGATGGCCTGCGCGGCCGAGGCGCTGGGCATGTCGCTACCCGGCTCGGCCAGCCCTCCCGCAGTGGACCGGCGCCGCGACGGGTTCGCTCGGGCCAGCGGATCCGCTGTGGTGAATCTCATTGCCCGGGGAATCACCGCACGGCAGATCCTCACTCGCCCGGCGTTCGAGAACGCGATCGCGGTGGTGATGGCCTTTGGCGGCTCGACCAACGCGGTGCTGCACCTGATGGCCATTGCAAACGAGGCCGGGGTACCGCTGGAGCTCGACGACTTCAACCGGGTGGGAGACAAGGTGCCGCACCTGGCCGACGTCAAACCCTTCGGCAAGCATGTGATGGCCACCATCGATCAGGTCGGCGGCGTGCCGGTGGTGATGAAGGCGCTGCTGGACGCGGGACTGCTGCACGGCGACTGTCTCACCGTCACCGGGCGCACCGTCGCCGAGAACCTCACCGAGCTGGCCCCGCCGGACCTGGATGGGAAGATTTTGCACCGCCTCACCGATCCGATCCATCCCACTGGAGGGATCGCCGTCCTGCGCGGCTCGTTGGCTCCCGAGGGCGCGGTGGTGAAAAGCGCCGGCTTCGACTCAGCCCGATTCGCCGGGCGTGCTCGGGTGTTCGACGGGGAGCAGGCCGCGATGGACGCCGTCCCGAACCTGCAGCCTGGCGACGTGGTGGTGATCCGGTATGAAGGTCCGCAGGGCGGGCCGGGGATGCGGGAGATGCTCGCGGTCACCGGAGCCATCAAGGGTGCGGGGTTGGGCAAGGACGTTCTGCTGCTCACCGACGGACGGTTCTCCGGGGGCACCACCGGGCTGTGTGTCGGGCACGTGGCGCCCGAAGCCTCCCACGGCGGGCCGATCGCGCTGGTCCACGACGGCGACTCGATCGTCCTGGACATGGACCGTCGCGAGCTGAACCTGCAAGTCGACGCCGGGGAACTGGCGCGGCGCCAGCGGGAGTGGAAGGCCCCGCAGCGCCCGCTGCGCGGCGTACTGGCCAAGTACGCCCGGCTGGTCGGCTCCGCCGCGGAAGGCGCGGTGTGCTCGTGAGTGGGTAACAACGGTGTGCTGGCATGCGTGGGTACCTCAGGGTGGGTGTATCCGCCGTGGAGAGGGACGTTCTATCCGCCGGGGCTTCCGCACCGGCGGGAGTTGGAGTACCTGTCCCGGCAGGTGAACAGCATCGAGATCAACGGTTCGTTCTACTCGCTGCAACGACCCGCCAGCTACCAGGCCTGGGCGGCGGCCACCCCGGAGGACTTCATCTTCGCGGTCAAGGGCGGTCGGTTCATCACGCATATGAAGAAGCTGCGAGACGTCGAGACGCCGCTGGCGAACTTTTTCGCCTCCGGAGTGCTCGCGCTGGGCGCCAAGCTCGGGCCACTGCTGTGGCAGCTACCGCCCAACCTGGCGTTCGACGCTGATCGGCTGGCCACGTTTCTCGCCTTGCTGCCACGCAGCACCGCCGAGGCCGCCACGCTCGCGCACCGCCACGACGAGCGGCTCGAGGGCCGAGCCTGGACGTGTACTGACCTCGATCGCCCGCTGCGTCACGCGCTGGAGGTGCGCCACCCCAGTTACCGCGACCCGGCGCTGATCGAACTGCTCCGCAGCCAGGACGTCGCGCTAGTGATAGCCGACACCGCAGGCACCTGGCCCTACCTGGAGGACATCACCGCTGACTTCGTCTACATCCGGCTGCACGGGGATTCAGAGCTCTACGTCAGCGGCTACAGCGACGAGGCGCTGAACACCTGGGCGCAGCGGATCCGCGGCTGGCGGGCCGGCGAGAGCCCACCCACTGAGCACACCATCGCACCACCCGCACCGGCCCGGCCGCGGGAAATATTCGTCTACTTCGACAATGACGCCAAAGTGCGCGCCCCGGTGGACGCGATCTCGCTGGCTCGCAAGCTCGCGTAATGGGGATGCGGGTTTGGGTAGCGCTCGATGCCGGCCTGCGCGTCAGCTGGTCGGCTCAGCGCCAGGTGGTGTTGTCTCGGCGTCGCCGCAGGGCAAGGGCGCCGCCGGCAGTCAGCGATCCCACCCCGACGGCACCGCTAATCCAGCCGCCGAGGGGTAGCAATGCTGCGATCATGCCGATCAGCCCTGCAAGCGCCACCACGAGCAGCAACAGCGGTACCACCAGGAGGATCGCGCGCCACCATTGCCCGTCGCGGCCTTGCACCAGCAGGAACAGCAGTCGCGCCCATGGTGGGTCAGTCGGTTGCGCCTCGATCGGCGCTATCTTCTTGGTGGTCACAACAGCTCCCGGCGACGCAACGCGCTCCACTGCACTGGCCAGCCGATCCAGACCAGCGGGGACACCGACCGACGGTAGCTAGGTAGGTATCGGCGTCGTTCGGTTGAGTCGGGGATCTTGGCAAGGCAGGAGGTCACCACGGTGTCGCCCTGCACTGCCACCGGGTACTCCGGACCGGCAGGGCGCGCGCATCCAGCGCAACGCTCTGGGAGTCAGCGCCGGCCCCGCGCGGACGCAGAGCAGGCCGTTGGGACGCTGGCGCACCCGGCACGCCCATCGTGGCCCTCCTCCCACCGGAGTTGTCCGAGAAACATCCGGCCCTGGTCACCATCAGGTGTAACGCCCCGAACGAATGCGACAGATAGCGGGCGCTGTGGAGAATGGGAGCAGCTCGGCAATATCGTCGGGCATAGTCAACCTCACGTCGAGGTGGTTGCTGAACCGGTATGGATCACTATGGAACAACTCACGCCCGAATTGTTGTCGCATCCTGGAGAAGAGGCAGCGCACCGTTCCCTTCGCCGTATAACCGTCGTACAAGTCTTGCCCCAACTCTGGGCCACGTCGCCCGGCACGCGTCCAGGCGAGCAGAAACAAAACCTCGACGTATTTCTTGCTCGTCAGGTCGTACCGTATCGACGTACCGGACCAGTGGACTGTCAGCGACCACTGCGCAGGCTGACGTACGTCGAGTTCTACCCGGGTTGCCGGCTGGGGTTCCGCACCTGTCGGCCGCCACAACCAGCCGGACCCCAACCGCTCTATGACCCACCATCCCCCAAGCGCGGGGCACTCGAATGGCTGGTCGTGTACCGGGGTGGGCAGCAGGAGCACCGGCGGCTTGCGGGCGGCGATCTTATGGGACTCGACCACGTGGCCACATCGGTCGGTGACCACCGCTGGCGTCCCAAGCTTGAGCAACGCTCGCCATGCGGCCTCGCGCAGCGGCGCGAACCCGGCTTCGTGCACTTGGCGTGCCCGCTCCTCGACGTGCCTGGCCAGCAGCTCGACCATCGGTAGCGTGTTGGGGTGCGCATGTTTTTTCGGAGTGGTGGAATTGAGTATGCCGCGCAACCGCTGGTCCCATGGGTCATAGAGCGGCGTGGCGGCGCAGGCAAAGCCATGGTGTGAAGCCGCATAGTGCTCGTCGGCAATACACTGCAGTCCTCGGCGCTCGATGAGGGAAGTGCTGGCCCCAGTCGTGCCGACAGCATCCTCGGCCCAACATGCGCCTTCCACCAGCCCTAACGAGTCCGCCTTCTGGGCCGCCGCACCGCTGCCGAACCGCCACAGTACGTAGCCGGCGGAGTCATGCACGGTCGTGACTTGCAAGTGGTCGCCTCGGGGGGCCCGCAGCAGGGCTGGGATGAGATCGGCCAGCTGAGATTCGCAGCGACGCTCCTCCAGCTCCGCCGGGCTCAAGGTTTGCATTCCGGCGCCGCGATCAGGGTCGAAATCCGTCTGCGCCAACCGATGCCGAGACCTGGCCAGAGCGTAAAGCTCTGCGGGGTCTGGCGAACTTCCCGGCAGCGTGTCCTCGCGCGCCCGCAGGAGTGGCCTCACGACGCGAGAGAAAAAATCTACGGGCTCTGAGTACTCAGCAGGCATCGATCTCACCGTCCTTCTGAGCCACTTTCGTGTAGGCGGTATCGACTAGACAAGCGCTGCAGGGGTTGCACTGTGAACCAGATCACTCGTATCACCGGCGAATGTGGTGGGCCTGATGGTCGAGGTGGTGGATCGCGAATGAGGAGACGACCGCGTCGAAGCCCCCGAGCGCATCGGGACGATCGCCGTGGAGCAGCGCGAGCAGACGCCCGTCGCCGGTGCCCAGGTCGAGGAGCCGGCGAGTCTCGCGGGGCACGTGCTCGGGCAGGGCAGCGTTGCCTTCGCTGCAGTGCGGATAGGCGCCCGCCGGGCGAGATAGCGCACAACGTGCTCCGCGGTGCGCCATTCCTCGGCGGCCATGCCATCCATCATCCCGCTTCGTTGACGTGGCCGGAGGCGGCTTCGGCAAGGTCGTTCGCGAGTACCACTCCGAGGGTTATGCCCGGGGCGAATCGACTGTCGAAGGAACGGGGTGCGGTGTGTGCGGGTGTCCGGTGATGGGCTGCGTCACATCGGATGAGGAAACTCCGGTCAAGGCCGTCGGAATGTCGGTGCCCGGGACGACGATGAGGATGTGAGCGGGCAACCACGGGTGCGGCCGGATCCGGCGCTGGAGTTGCTGGAGGTCTACGACACCGCGTTGCCCCACGTCCACGGCTACCTGCTGTCCCGCTGCCGGGACCGCACGCTGGCCCAGGACCTCACAGCGGAGACGTTCCTCGCCGCAGTCACCGCGGCCCGGCAGCAGCCGATGCCGGCGATCACCACCGGCTGGCTGATCGGGGTGGCCCGGCACAAACTCGCCGACCACTGGCGGCGCGTCGAGCGTGAACAACGCGGCCTGCAACTGGTGCGAACCACCGCCTACCAGACCAACGACCCGTGGGACGTCGAGATCGACACCGTGGTGGCCCATCAGGTGCTCGACGCGCTGGGCGCGCACCATCGCGCCGCACTCACCCTGCGCTACCTCGACGGGTTGCCGGTAGCGCAGGTCGCCGAGCACCTCGGACGGACCGTGCATGCCACCGAGGCACTGCTGGTCCGTGCCCGCTCCGCGTTCCGCGCAGCCTATGAGAACCCGGAGGGTGTGCGATGACCGATCCGCTGAACACCCTCCGCGAACCGATCACGCCGGTCGATCCCGACCCGGCATTCGCCGCAGAGCTGCGCTCGCGCCTGGAGCGCGCCCTGCTCGCCCCGCAAGGAGCCACCATGACCACCACCGTCGAGACTCCGTCCCAGACCCTTGGCTGTTACCTCGCCGTGAACGACGCGCGCAGCGCGCTGGACTTCTACGAGCTGGCCTTCGGCGCCCGGCGCCGCGGTGAGCCGATCGTGATGGATGATGGCCGGATCGGGCACGCCGAACTGACCATCGGTGATTCGGTGCTGATGCTGGCCGACGAGTTCGCCGAGATCGGCCTGCTGTCGCCGCGGACCCGCGGCGGTGCCAGCCAGTCGCTGTACCTGCGGGTGTCCGAGCCGGATGCAGTGGACGTCACCGTGCGTGACGCCGTCGAGGCGGGTGCGCGGCTGGAGCGGGCTGCCGCCGACTACGACTACGGCCGCAATGCCGTCGTCGTCGACCCTTCCGGGCACCGCTGGATGATCTCCTCCGCACCGGCGGCGACCCCCGCCCCCAAGCACGGCGACCTCGCCTACCTCACGCATGCGGTCGCCGACAGCGGCCGGGCCCGGGCCTTTTACGGTGCCGTACTGGGTTGGACGTTCACTCCAGGTCGGGTCCAAGACGGTTGGCAGATCGAGGGCACCAATCCGCCGGCCGGGATGCACGGCGGCGCGGCGCAGCCCGGGATCGAGCCGGTCTACCAGGTCGACGACCTGGTAGCCGCGCTCGCCGCGGTCCACGACCATGGCGGCCAGGCCGGTGAACCGCGGCAGCAACCTTACGGCCGGATTGCCGAGTGCATCGACGACCAAGGCACGCATTTCCAGCTGCTGGAGCCGTGACCCTAATTCTCTAGCGGAGTGAGCGCTCACTCCGTACTCTCGCGAAGGTGATCGGGACACACCGCAAAAGGGCCACGGCGATGCGGCCGGACGAGCGTCGCGCGGCGATCGTGGCCACCACCCTGCCGCTGATCATCGAACACGGCGCGACGGTGACCACCGGGCAGATCGCGGCCGCGTCGGGCATCGCCGAGGGCACCGTGTTCCGGGTCTTCGCCGATAAGCAAGAGTTGCTGGCGGCGTGCCTCGACGCCGCGTTCGATCCGGCCGATCCGGTGGCCACGCTGCAACAGATCCCGCGCACTCTCCCGGTTCGGGATCGGTTACTGCACGCCACCGACACCGTCGCCGAGCACTGGGACCGGGCGTTGTCGGTCGGGCATGCGGTGCACGCGGCCTGCATGGGGTCACCCAGGGCGGGATCACCCAGCAGCCCGGGTGCAGCGATGCGCGAGCTCATCAGCGCACTCGCCGATCTGCTGGCTCCGGACGCCACATCGCTGCGGCTGAGCCCGGAGCGCACCGCGCAGCTGTTCCTGCTGACGGTGACCAGCGACCGGATGCTGCGGCTGCGGATGGGTGGGCTCGGCGCACCCGCCCTGGGCGACACCGGGGAGCTGGTGGATGTGTTCCTGCACGGCGCGCTGCGAGGGGAGCACGGGTGAGCGAGCTGATGATCGACGCCGTCGAGGTGCGCAAGACGTTCGGCGACGTCACTGCCTTGGACGGGGTCAGCGTGGCCGTTCCCACCGGCACCGTGCACGGCTTGCTCGGGCACAACGGTGCCGGCAAGACCACCCTGGTCAACGTCCTGACCACACTGTTCGCCCCGACCGGCGGGAGCGCGGCGGTGGCCGGTTTCGACGTGGTGCGCGACGCCGCCGAGGTGCGCCGCCGGATCGGTGTCACCGGCCAGTTCGCCTCGGTGGATGAGGACCTCACCGGCACCCAGAACCTGGTGCTGCTGGGCCGGCTGCTGGGCGCCGGCCGGCGCGAGGCGAGCCAGCGGGCCGTCGAGCTGCTGGAGCTGTTCGGGCTCACCGAGGCCGCCGACCGGCCCGCCCAGGGCTACTCCGGAGGCATGCGGCGCAAACTCGACCTGGCCAGCAGCTTGGTCGGACGGCCCGATGTGGTGTTCCTCGACGAGCCCACCACCGGTTTGGACCCGGAGAGCCGGCTGGGTATGTGGGACGTCGTGCTCAACTTGGTGGCCGGCGGCACCACGGTGCTGCTCACCACCCAGTACCTCGATGAGGCCGATCGGTTGGCCGACACGATCACCGTGCTGGCCGAGGGCGAGGTGGTTGCGGCGGGCACCGCGGCCGAGCTCAAGGACCGCGTCGGCCGGCGGACCGTCAGTGCGACGCTGGCCGACGCGGCTGACATCGTCCCCGCGCTGGACACCCTGCGGCGCGCAGGGCTGGAGCCGTTGCAGTCCGGCCGGACGCTGACCGCTGCGGTCGGGTCCTCCCGGGCGCTGGCCGTCGTGGTGCGCGCGTTGGATGACGCCGGCATCGAGGCCGACGAACTCGGCTTGCACGAACCGACGCTCGACGACGTCTACCTCACCCTGACCGGAGCCCGACCATGACCGCGCTCGCCACGAAATCCAGCGCCGCGCGGGTCCGCCCGACCGGTAGCGGGGTGCTCACCCAGGTGCAGGTGCTCACCGGCCGGGCGCTGCGCCGGCTGCGGGATCCGCGGATGATCGTGCTGAGCATGCTCCAGCCGTTGATCATGCTGACGCTGTTCAGCCAGGTGTTTCGCAGTATCGCGAACTCGCCCGGCTTCCCGGCCGGGGTGAGTTACATCGACTACGTGCTGCCCGCGATCCTGGTGACCACGGCGAGCCAGGCGGCGATGTGGTCCGGTGCCGGGCTGGCCACCGACCTGCGCAACGGTGCACTGGCACGGTTTCGCACGTTGCCCATCTCGATGGCCTCGGTGCTGGTCGGGCGCAGCGTGTTCGACCTGGTGCGCAGCGCCACCCAGCTCATCGTGCTCCTCGTCGCCGGCGCCATGCTCTTCGGTTACGCCCCAACCGGCGGGGTCCCCGGCACTGCGCTGGCGCTGCTGATCGGGCTGGCCGTCGGTACCGGGCTGTCCTGGGTGTTCATTGCGCTGGCCTGCTGGATGCGCAACGTCGAGCTGATGCAGATGGTCGGCTTCGTAGTGATCTTCCCATTGATGTTCGCGTCCAGCGCGTTCGTGCCCATCGCTGAGCTGCCGTCGTGGATGCGGTTGATCGCGATCATCAACCCGCTCAGCTACGCGATCGACGCCGCCCGGGGATGGGCGCTGGCCCAGCCTGCCTGGGGGGCGACCATCGGCGCGTTGCTCACCGCCGCCGCCCTCACCGTCGTGGCCGGCGCCATCGCCTCGCGCGGCGTGCGCCGTCCCTGAGTGTCGGGATCACTGCATTCTGGATTACTGCATTCTGTCCCCAGAGCGCGGCTAGGGACGGGTGCGGAGCTCGGCGAGGACGCTGTCTGAGAACGCTGGCCAGGCGTTGCGGGCCCACGGGCCGAAGTCTCGGTCGGTCAGCGCGACGCAGGCCGCGCCGGCCACCGGGTCTACCCACAGGAACGTCCCGGACTGCCCGAAGTGGCCGAAGGCGCCTGGTGCGTTCCGGCTTCCCGTCCAGTGTGGACTTTTGTGGTCGCGCAGCTCGAAGCCCAGGCCCCAGTCGTTGGGGCGCTGCATGCCGAAGCCGGGCAGCAACCCTTCCAGGCCGGGGTAGGCGACCTGAGTCGCCTCGGCCAGAGTCTGCGGGGCGAGCAACGTGGGCGCCTGCAGCTCGCCGGCGAACCGGGCCAGATCAGCGCAGGTGGACACCGCGCCGTAACCGGCAGGTCCCTCCAGACGGGACGCGGCCATGCCCAATGGCTGGAGCACCCCTTGCGCCAGGTAGTCCCCGAATCCAATGCCGGACGCAGCAGCCACCGTGTCAGCCAGCACGGCAAAGCCGGTATTGGAGTAGATCCGCTTCGTCGCGGGGGCCGCCACGATCTGAG
>DASQVB010000230.1:0-26289 GCA_035640975.1 Pseudonocardiaceae bacterium | reverse complement strand
GACGAGCTAGCAGGCGTAGCGGGATCGCCTACTGCCCCTAGCTGCCGCCAGCAGAAATACCTGACTTGCTAATCCTTGGGTTCTGGGTTCGACCCCCAGGCGGCCCACTCTTTCCGCTGGTAGACGCTCTCCGCGTCCGGCCAACGCGGCTACGCCAACGCTACGCACAGCCCTGCCGCATGCGGTACGCGTGCGTACGCCTTCCACGTCGTGAGGCTCCGCTTCGCCGCCGTCGACGAGGTGCGCCACCCTATCCAGCGTGAGAAACACCGGGCACCGCGCGCCGCCGCGACGATCCGCTGGTCACCATCAACCGGTAGTAGATCGCGGTCAACTGCGGGTCGCCTCAGATCCACGTGCCGGCTCGCAACGCCCGGCGGTTCCTGCTCGCATAGTCGATTCAGCCGCGGGCTCGAACGCCGATGACTGCGGCGTCGCCTTCCGCAAGCGAAATCCGCAGCAGTTCCGCGCCCTGCTCCCTCGCATCGTCGTGCTCTACCACAGGCTAGTGCCGGAGTGGAGTGTGACAGTGGAGCGTTACAGTGCCGCGGTGCCAGAGTTCACCTCCGTCGACTCCTGGGACAGACGTGAAGGCCAGCGACCGGATTGCCGGCTCCGCCGGTGTTGAATCGGAAGGGTGACCTCGCTAGCCGCCGAGCCACCCAGCCGGGAACTACACGTGTCTCGGCTCTTCCCGCTTGGGGACTGTCAGCGGCATTGGGCGCGGTCGGTGGGGGACTGGTGTTCTTGGCCGCGCACCGAGCTCTGATCGACGACGCCTACATCACCCTGAATTACGCGCGGACGCTGGCCCAACATGGGCAGTGGGCCTTGGAGCCGGGGCACCAGTCGAACACAGCCACCTCACCGCTGAACGTGCTGTTGCTGGCCGGGCTCATCGTGCTGTTCGGTGCACCGGTGGTTTCGGTAGGGATATTGCTCATCGCCTCCCTCGCTGTGACCGGCGCCGCCTTGTCCATGGGCTGCGCACGGCTGGGGTACAGCCAGTGGCCAGCGGCGATGGCGGTCAGTCTTCTGGTGGTGAATCCGCTTCTCATCTCCACGATCGGACTGGAGACATACCTGGGGCTGGCGTTGGTCGCCGTCCTGGGTTTCGTTGTGCTTGCTCGGCGTCCGGTGGTCACCGGTGTAGTGTGTGGGCTGCTGGTGCTTACTCGCGCCGACCTCGCCTCGTTTGCCATAGCCGCACTCATCGCGGTGATCGGAACTTCGCCTGCTCGGACTCGTATAAGACGTGTCGGGCACATGGTCGGAGCCGCCAGTGCCGTCGCCGTGCCGTGGTTCGCCGCGTCGTGGTGGTGGCTCGGTTCTGCGGTTCCCGACACGCTTTTGCTCAAGGTCCACGAGGTGTGGGCGGGCAAGTCTTTTGCCACCGGGCTGTGGTATTTCTGGCTCGGTTATCCGATTGCCGTTGCGTTGTCCCTGATTCCTGCCGTGTTCGGTGTTGTCGCTCTGGTTGTGTGGAGCGTCGCCTGGGCGCGCCGCTTGGCTGGGCCGGGTGGGGTGCTGGCCGTTGTGTGGGGGATCGGCGCGGTCGGCCACATCACAGTTTACCTGCTGCTTAAGGTCCCGCCGTACCAATGGTATTACGGGCCAGCAATCGGGGCGCTGAGTATGCTCGCTGCACTGAGCCTAGGAGCGCTGTCTCGCCCATTGCAGTTCGCCGGTTCGCCGATCGGTGTGCTGCTGATAGCGGTGACGGCGGTGTTCCTGGCTGGACGGCCCTGGACACTGACCACCATTTCGGGCAACTGGGCTTCCGCTTCCGAGTACGCCGCTCTTGCCGCCAGAGTGCCGCCTGGCGCAACCGTGGAGTCATTCGGCGAGGTCGGCACGGTCGCCTACTTTTGTGACTGCACCGTTGTCGATCGGTTTACCGACCGTGCCCAGATCGCCGATCTCCTGCGCGCCAAGCGAGCCACGGCAGGCCCGGTTATGCGTACCCTGCTCGACTGGAACTACTACCGATTCAAGGCCGGTCAGCCCATTCAGCCCACCTACGAATTCGCGTTTGCCGAAGATCCCACCGGTGTCCGGGCGACGTCATGGCGCCCCTACGCCGGCCAGATGGTGGTCCGGCCGGCAGACTAGCCTCGATCATTCGCGGGGGTGACGGGTACGGCTCTGACTGCTCGGATGTTGATCTCTGTGGTGGTTGTTGGTCTTGTCGTCAAGGTGCGGGTCAGGGTGTTGGCCCGACTGTCGCGTTGGGTGGGCGCCGGGTTCCACGGTCCGGGGTTGGTCTTTCGGGTTGGGGACAAGGGCTTTGGTGGTCGAGGTCAGGTTGGTGGGGGTAGGGCGAAGGCGGTGTGGAAGCAGGCTTGTAGTTGGTGTGCCCAGGGCCAGGTTTGAGGGATGCGAATTTTGCGTTTGCGTTGGCCGCGCACGAGGCGGGCGGCGGTGTGCAGCAGCCGGTAGCGCAGGGTCTTGGGTTCGGCCTTGGTCAGGGGTCCGTCCAGGCAGAGCAGCCGAGCCAGGCCAGCAGGTCGACGGCGATGGTGGCGGCCAGGCACCAGGCCCGGTTGATGTTGATCGATGTCGACGGTAAATGTCCTAGGCCGGTTTGTTTTCCGGTGCGGATGTTGTCCTGCACGCGGGCGTGGGGACGGTGGCGGGCCTCGAGGAATTGGGCGTTGGTGGCGGGGGTGTTGGTGGCCAGCAGTTGGTAGCGCCAGCCGTCGTGTTCTTCAAACAGTGACAGTTGTGCGCCGGGGTGGGGTTTTTCGCGGCGGCAGATGATGCGCAGGTCGGGAGGCCAGTTGGTCAGCTGGTCACCGTGGGGTCCGTGACGTAGCAGGGCGGTGAGCTCGACTACCCCGGCCTCGTCGAGGCTGCGGGACGTGCCCTCGGTGTCGAGCACGTGTCCCCAGGCGTGCTGGGGTACGCGGCCGATGGCGAGGCGTTCCCGAGCGCCCAGCTTCCAGCCGATGGAGTAATGCACCCTGCGCCACGGTGAGGAGTTGAGGGTGGTGATGTGGTCGACTAGGCCGTGGGAGGCGCCGGCACCATCCACTGTGATCAGCAATTCGCGGCGATACCGGCCCGGGATCTGGGCGATGGCCTCGTCGAGCACGGCGAGGTGATCGCTGACGGTGTTGGAGCCGGCACTGCCGGGGCGCAGCAGCAATGCCAATGATTCGCCGGTGTTGTCACACCAGGCCATCAACGGATGGTGACCCCAAGACCCCTTGTATGTTCCCGCTGCCAGCTGCTTGTCGGAATGCGCGATCACCAGAGAAGCGTCCATCCAAATCACGATGGTGCGGCCCAGATCGCGGTCAGCAACGCGCGACGCCGGGATCTGGCCGTGGCGCTGGGCGATCAGCGACCACACATGGGCGCGGGTTTTGGCCCGTTCCCGGGAGATCTTGCGGCGCTGTGGTTCGCCGATCTCATTTAGGGTGCGCCACAGTGTGGGATCCGACGCGATCGGCCCGTACAGCTCAGCCTGGTCGCGCAGGGTGGCCAAATCCGACATCACGCGACCGCCATCCGCGATCAACACCGCGGTATCGGCCAATACCCGACCGCGATCGTGAACCGGCACGAACCCGCGGCGCGCCAGCGCCCGCGACAAGCCACCGGTCAGACCGGTGCGGTCGGCGAGCAGCCGCAGCACCGCCGCCCCGGCGTGATTGATCACATCGCGTCCGCCGATGTCAACCGACAAATCCCGTGACCAGCCAGTACCATGCACCCGGAAAGTGCTCCTTGATCACCATGGGACAGCGGACTCGACACCCTTATCTTCCCCGCTCAGGAGCACTTTTCTTCGTCAACACACAGCCCACACCAAGATCGCGATGAATACTCAGGGCTAGGGACGGCCCACGACGTCGAGCAGCGGTCCGTGTGCGGCCCCACGGCAAGCCGACAGATGCGACTTGCCTTGTCGTAGGTGATGGAAGCCATCGAGTCTCCTTGAGTCAGCGAGATGGACGGACCCGGTTGTCAGGTTTGGGGATGGACCACGGCCTTGACCGACTGCTGGTCGCGTCGGCCGGCCGTCAGCGCCTGCTCCACCTGGTCGAGCCGGTAGGTACCGGTGACCAGACGATCGAGGTTGATCCGTCCCGACGCGATGAGCGCGATTGCCCTGGGCCAGGTTCCGGCGTAGCGGAACGTGCCTGTGAGCTCGAGTTCTCGCTCCTGGATCACGGACAGCGGCAGCAGGATCTCGTCGCCACCCATGCCGACGAGCACCGCACGACCAGCGCGATCGAGCGCGCGGATCGCCTCGCCGATCGCTGGGGGGTGCCCGGAGCACTCGAGAAGCACCTCGGGTGGCCGATGGAGGTCGGTGACGCTTGCCTCGCGCGCGTCGATGACCATCGTGGCGCCCAGTTCCTTCGCGAGAGCGAGCCGTACCGGGTTAACGTCGGACACGACGACCTCGGTCGCTCCAAAGGCGAGCGCTGCCTGAACGCTGACGAGCCCGATCGGTCCCGCGCCGGTGATGAGAACTCGGGAGCCAGCGGTGACCCGGGCCTTCATACATGCCCAGATGCCGACCGAGAGAGGCTCGAGCAGGGCGGCGGCGTCATCGCCCACGCTGTAGGGGACCGGGTGGGCGAAGGCCTCGTGCACGACGACGTACTCGGCGAACGCGCCGTCAACGGGCGGGGTCCCGAAGAAGCGCATGTTCGGGCAGAGGTTGTACCGCCCGGCCAGACACTGCCCACAGGTCAGGTCCGGAACCCCGGGCTCGATGGATACGCGTTCGCCGACAACCAGCCTCGTGACACCAGGGCCAAGATCCGTCACCTCGCCCGCGGCCTCATGGCCCAACACGAGCGGGGCCTGGACGACGAAACGTCCGATGCGCCCGTGCTCGTAGTAGTGGGTGTCGGACCCGCACACCCCGACGGCGCGGACCCGGACGACGACCTCCCCAGGACCGGCCTGGGGAATGGGACGCTCCTCGATGACGACGTCCCCCGGTTCGCGTAGTACGGCCGCTCTCATCTGTAGCTCCTGTCATGTACAAGCGGGGCGGGCCGTCGTTCCTCGGGCCAACGTCGGCCCCCGGGAGCTAGGTGCACCGCCGCCGCCTACCACTGGTCGCCGAGGTGGGCGGTGACGAGCTCAACGTGGGCTCTCGGACGGCTAATTGATCTACCTCTTTGCCTGTCTGAAACTCCAGGGTTAGCCGGGGAACGACTCGGTGCGAAGGGGCGTCAGCCTGGCCCCATCCCCATTCTGACCAGGGCCATAGGGTACGCCCGGGGCAACAGCGGGTGTTAGAACTGTAACCCTTGAGTTCCCAGGCGGGACGGCTCATCGATCTCGCCCGCGCCCATATCCGGCGACGCCACATCGACGAGGCGGTTTCTGCACTGCTTTGAGGCCGAGCGTCTGACTCCGGAACAAGTCAGCGCCACAGCCTTGTAGTCAGGTCGTCCGCGACCTACTCACCTCGCGGGAAGGAGAGCCACCCCATGCTCGACCTGCCTCGACGTATCGGGGCGTGAGAGCCTCCAGGTGCTGCTCTCGCTCGTCGGCGAGGACATAGCATCCTCTACCGCGACGTCCCCAAGTGAGGCCGGCAGATAGCTTCTGCCCATGAACTCACTATTTCTCTGTAAATCGACCTATGCGGCATTCGAAAGAACATCGTCTACTTACCGCGGCCAAGTTGGGTCTGGTTTACGGTCGTATCTGCCTCCGGCGCAAGTCCTAATAATTGCTTGCCCTGTATCCGATGACGGCCGCTGGGATTCAAGCTGGTTCACTTGAGCCATGGAGCTTTCCGTGGCCGCTCAGGGTGCGGCGCATTATCTTCCCTGGAGCCAGTCTCGGTTGAGCACGCCGAGCTGCGGCCTCTCTTCTCTCACCGCGCGGCACAACCTTCCCAGGCCGGGAGTACGATGTTGTGGACGCAGACTGCTGTGGAGAGGGACCGGCAACCCTGGAGGTGAAGTGCACCGTGGTAGCGAGTCCTTCAATTGACTCATCGCTCCAAGCGAAGCGGGCCGTGTTCATCGGGAGCTCTTCCGAGGCAATTTCAGTCGTTAATCGACTCGTAGGGCTGCTTGATTCCGACTTTGACGTCCACCCGTGGAACCAGATTTTTTCCCCTGGCGAATACACGTTGACCACCCTCCTCCAGGAGGTGGAACAAGTCGACGCTGCGATCTTCGTCTTTGCTAGGGATGACGAGGTGAAAATTCGCGGAGAGCCCGGTTACTCGGCCCGCGGCAATGTCCTTCTCGAATACGGGATCTTTGTGGCTCGCCTCGGCAGGGAACGAGTACTTATCCTTGAAGAGGATGGCGTTGATCTCCCCTCGGACGTTTTTGGCATCACAACGAAATCTTTTCCGCCTGAAAGAGGGCCGGGGCGAAATGCCGCCCTCGAGCTCTTCGTGCAAGAGGTGGTTACACCAAAATGGCGTGACCTCCCTTTACGGTCCTCAAGCAGTGATGGGATCACAGACCTAGGACTCGGATACGCAGCCACCATTCGGCGGGAACGTCAGAAGCTCGATGGAATTGTGCGCACTCTCCACGATTTCGCAAATGCGCGCAAGCCAATCAATCGGATCCCAATTCAGTTTGGGTCTACGTCGGCACCCATATCCACGTACGCTGAAGCACTCGGTCGCGTAGAACGAAGGTTCTGGACTACGACCTTTTTGTCGTCTGGTTTCTGGACAGGTCCTCAGGGGCAGGTTCTTGCTGCTAATGAGGAGATGTTGAAGCGAATCAAGAAGAGTGAAGGTCAAGCGCGACGTCTGTTTCTTCTGGATCAACCATCTAACCTCGTTGTGCAGGCTTATAGAGATCACCGCATCCTGCAACGACAGCTCCAGAAGTACGAGGAGCTAGAGCGGCTTCAGGATCAACATGAACATCTGAAGAGCAATATGAAGGTTCTGCTAGAGCAGGGTTTTGAAGTGAGGGTCGTCTTCGATAACACCAAGGTGTACCGCAGGTTGCCCAATGGCATGCTGTCCGATCCTAAAGATTCAGAGTTGGGGATCTACGACGACTTCCGGATCGACGTTTTTGAAGGAGGTCAACACGGTGTCATACATGCTGTCAATAGCTATTCCCCCCTCTTCCAGTACTTCCCGACGTATCAGAAGATGGCCATCAGCTATTTTGAGGAGCTATGGGAAAAGGCTGAGTCGATGGCGATGTTCATCGAAGACCTGCAGGACGCTGTCGACTTCGCCAAATCGAAGATTGACTATGAGTCAAACTGGCTCGCCATCTACGAATATGCTCTTGCCCAAGAAGACGAGAGGATGAAGACTATAGAGCTCTCGCGGGTAGAGGAAGTCCTGCGCGAGGAGGCGAAGGCGCGGGATCTCTCTATAATGCGGTACCTAGATGTGGGCACGTGTACTGGTCGTTACCCAATTGAGTTACGTGCATGGGTGGCACCGACTGGGAAAATCCTCGGTGTGGACGAGGATTATGACTGCGTGCGGTTCGCGCAAGCTAACATTGAACGAAAGTGTCCCGACGAGAGAAGAATTGAGATTCTCCAACGAGACTTCGTTGCTCGGGAGGTAGGTATCCAGGGCGAGTTTGACCTTATCACGTGCATGCTAGGGACGCTGTCTCATTTCGGGTGGGATCGCTCGCGAACCCACGAGGACTGTATTCAGAGAGCATTGACCCGCATGGCCGCACTGTTAAGCAGCGAGGGATTACTGTTCTTGGGGACATGGTCAGACTACGCGTGCAAGAACCGCCACATGCTTGGAATCTATCGGCAGGCGGATCGAGACCGTCTTGCGGCATGGACACCCGACACGAGAGAGCTGACAGATCGGCTCAGGAGTGCCGGGTTGAGCGTAGTTGGCCAGGTGCATCCGGAAATTAGGCTTAATCTGACGTGGTGTCATCGTACCTAATTAATAAACCATGCCGCCTATCTTGGCCCCTCTGCTCGGCTCAAGGAGCGAGAGGGAGCCGTCCTCCGCGGGAACACCTAAAATTAAAACCTCGGACTGGAACCCAGCGATGTTCCTGGGAGCGAAGTTTAGGACGGCGATGATGAATCGACCAATGAGCTCCTCCTTCGAGTACTCATTCTTTGCTTGGACGACAGACCACCGTTCGCCCTTCTCGGGGCCAAAATCGATTCGTACCTTGTAACTAGGGTTGCGTGCCCGCTCAAAATCCTGAACCTCGACGATTTTGCCTACTGTGAGTTGAAGGCTGAGGAAGTTGTCATAAGATGCTCTCGGTTGTTTCATGGCAGAAGGGTAGCCGAGCCGGGTGGCCAAGGACTTGCGGGCTCCGGTGGCTATCCTCGGGCCGAACATCGCACGAGGTCACCTGTTGGGATGTACTACGGTCACCTCCTCGGTTCCCTCCTGGGGCCTCACTCTACTTTCGCCCTTCGAGGTCAAATTTCCTCAGCGGTCCGATGCCTCTTCGCGGCTTGGCCAACCGTGGAGCCCTACGTAGGCGGACACGCGCGCCCTTATAGTCAGCCCTACAGCAGCACTCAGCGACCTCGACACCCCGATGAGTCTTATGATCCCAGCTTGTGGAACGGCGAGCGCTGGTTTCATTCAGAAGGGTCGAAGCCCCACTTTAAGCAGGTGTCTCGCCCCGTAACGGCCGCTGAATCCTCAAGGTGGCCGTGGTGTTTTTCACCACGGCGCTGGACCCGGACCGCTCAGGTGAGCGCATCCATAGACGAGCGTCGCGATGACTTAGGGTCCAGCTCATCTGCCGCAGACAAGCTGGGCCGGCGAGAAGATCGGCGTGGATGCTCGAACGATTAGTTGATCTACCTCTTTGCCCGTCGGAAACCGCAGGGTTTACCGGGGAACGACTCGGTGTGAAGGGGTGTCAGCTTCACTTCGCATCCGCTTTGACCAGAGCCGGATGGTACGCCGGGGTGACGGCGGGCGTTTGAACCGTAACCCTTGGGTCTGGGTTCGACCCCCAGGCGGCCCACTCTTTCCGCTGGTAGGCGCTTTCCGTGTCCAGCCAATACAAGATCATGAGACACTTTGGATCCCTTTTGCGCTGCGGGCTTGTCGCAACAGTCACTTTTCAGCACCTCGGCGGTCTGCCGGTTGGTCGGCTTCGTCTGAGATCGCACTCCCGGGTCATGCTGACCCGGGAGTGCCCGAGCTGGCCGCCTGCGGCCTGGTCCTTCCTCCCGCACCGCATCGATGTCAGGCTGTATCGCACGCCCGTCACGGCGGAAGGAGCCATCGATGTCGTCCCTCCCGCCCGAACTGGCTGATCCCGTCGAGCAACTCCAAACGAAGCTCGTGGAGATCAACGGCTCCGAGCAGACCTGCCTGACCAACATCGTGGCCAGCGCATCACAAGGCAAGAGCCTCCCGGAAGTCCAGGCGGTCATGGCTAGGTGTCGGCAGGCGTCTGCCGCCTCCGCTGCAGCAGCGATCGACACCTTCCTTCACGAGTGTTCCGAAATCGGCACGCATGCCAACTCGTTCGCCAAGGAGGCAATCGTTGCTGCTACCGCCAAAAATGTTTCGGGCTTCTGGGTCAAGTCGGAGAGCTCCGCTGCCGCCTTCGC
Source organism: Pseudonocardiaceae bacterium (assembly GCA_035640975.1). GTDB lineage: Bacteria > Actinomycetota > Actinomycetes > Mycobacteriales > Pseudonocardiaceae. The sequence goes on along the minus strand of DASQVB010000230.1, from coordinate 16,752 downwards.
GTCTGAGGCAGCAGCCGTGCTCTCGGACCAAGGACCCGACAAGACTATCCAGGCGATCAAGGACGTCTACGGCGACCGAGCATCGTCGATCAACCGTTACTTCGCGCAACTCACCACCTGATGAGGCCGGATGCCTGCACCCGAAGCCAGCGGCCGTCCGTCGGGTTCTTGCACACCGAAGCCTGATTACGCTTCCAGCCAGCGGGCTTGTTCGTGCTCACCCAAGTTCGCCAGAGGCGGTAATGAGGCTGTAGGCCCAGGTGGGGGCGTCGGGTGGTCATCGCCCTGGGCGTCGTTGGTGACCAGGACGTGTGGCGAGCTGGCGCCAGGCCGGCCAGGCCGTCACGTATCGTCGCCCGGGACCGCGGCACGCAGCAGTCGAACCGCACGGTTGACGGTCGAAGCGGGTGAACCTTGTCCGCCTGTGGCCCTCTCTGGCCCTGGTGATCTCGAACTCCATCCGTTGGTCTTGGTTCTCCTCCAGGTTGCGGAAGCCCGATCCTTGGATCGCCGAGAAATGGACGAAGACGTCGGGGCCTCCTGACGAAGCCGAATCCCTTCTCCACGTTGAACACTTGACCGTGCCTTGAGCCATGCCGATCCCTTCACGGATGGGACCACCGTTGCATCACATTGACCACCACAGGAAAATCGGTCTCGACCACTGTCGATGCGGCTCACTGCACTGCCGAGACCACATCACCGGGTGGAAGGATCTGCCCGCTCGGCGCAAACGCGGCTGGTGTTGCGTAGCAAAGGCCCGGTGGCCACCGGTTCGGCTACGATGATCTCTCGTAGATACCCAGCAGCTCGTTCAGGCGTAACAGGCGAGCTGTGGAGGTCTGACCCGACGAAGCAGGCCACCAACGGCGCTAGCCTATACTCGTGATCATGAGACGTGTTGCTGTGACAACGACGCCGGAGAGCATCCCGGCGTTCTGAACGCGCACAGCCATCAAGCCCCGGGGTGAACGCCCCGGGGCTTTGTTGTCTGGTCGTTCACCGCCTCCTGCCGAGGAAGGACGACGACAATGCACGACCATCGCAAGCTTGGCCGTGAACTTGATCTATTTGACTCTGACCCGTTGATCGGGGCTGGGTTGCCGTACTGGCTGCCGGCCGGCGCGGCCATTCGCCACGCGATTGAGCAGTACGTCCGCGAGGCCGAGCGGCTCGCCGGCTACCAGCACGTTTATTCGCCGGTGCTGGCCAAGCGGGAACTCTTCGAGCTCTCCGGGCACTGGGCGCACTACCGCGAGGACATGTTCCCGCCGATGCGAGTGGGCGGTGACGACCTGGTGCTGCGGCCGAGCCTGTGCCCTAACCATGCGCTGATCTATCGGTCCCGACGGCGCAGCTATCGTGAGTTGCCCGTGCGCATCGCCGAGCTGGGTGCGATGTTTCGGTCCGAGGCATCCGGAGTGCTGGGGGGCTTGACCCGAGTGCGGTCGATCCAGCTTAACGACGGGCATGTCTTCTGCCGGTCCGACCAGGTGGCCGACGAAATCGCGGCGGTACTGGACATGATCGACCAGACCTACACCGACCTCGGGATTCGCGCGCACCGCTACCGGTTATCTCTGCGCGGCGACAGCGACAAGTACGTCGACGATTCGGCGATGTGGGACCTCGGCGAGCAAGCCCTTGCCGGCGTCCTCACCTCCCGTGGCCTCGTCTACGACGCTGAGGCCGGAGAAGGAGCGTTCTACGGACCGAAGATCGATGTACAGATCATCGACCCGGTCGGGCGGGAATCGACCCTATCCACCGTCCAGCTCGACTTCTATCAGCCCGCCCAGTTCGACCTGCGCTACATCGCAGCCGATCAGAGCCCACAACGACCGGTCATGGTCCACCGCAGCGTCCTCGGCAGCCTCGAACGCCTCATCGCCCACCTCACCGAAGTACACGCCGGAGCATTCCCGGCATGGATGGCCCCCGTTCAGGTCGCCGTCCTCCCGGTCGGAGATGAGCAGATACCCGCAGCTGACGCACTGACCCACCGCATGGTCGTCGACGGCCTTCGCGCCGAGCTCTCCCCGCCCGACCGGGGCACTCTCAGCGCCCGTATCCGCCACCACCGCCTCGTCCCCTACCTCGCCATCCTCGGTGCACAGGAGGCAGCAGATGACACGGTGTCACTACGCCTGCGGGATGGAACTCGTCTCGACCCGCTGCCCACCACTCGGGCGCTGAACCGGATCAGTGACGGCATCGAAGCGCGAGGCCGCGAGCTCTCACCTCCGGCACGCCAAGCTGGACGGCTGGGGGAGATAAGCCGGGTCCCCGAGTGATCGAGCAGGACATCCCCTATCTTGGCCAACTCGAAGTATGAGTTGTCGTGTGTGAGGAGCATCGCGCTGAGGTGGGACCTAACGTTCGCTTTAGGCATAGTTAAGGAGCGCCAGTGAAGATAAAGGATATTCTGATCGCCGTGGGTATCATTGCGGTTGCATTGGCGTTAACGCCCCGTTCCGAGACGGCTGAGCCGCACGATACCGGACCTCACAGCGTAGCTACGCCACGGACGCCTTACCCTTGTGAATCTGACCACTCAGTCCAATGCACTCGGGAGCAGTACCAGCAGATAGCTGAGGAAGATTGCGCGAAGTATCGAGCACAAGGTGGAGACTGCAAAATAGTCACCGATGGCCGGCCACCGCACGCGGTCCGAATTCCGTCCGATAGCGAACGCGCCGAAATGCGTCGAAAAATCGATGAGGGTGCCAAGCGCCTATGCGACAATCTTGCTAACGCCGGATATGAATGTGATGCTGATAGCAACTGACCCATCACGAACTGCCCGCGAATTATCGATGCTGCCGTGGGCGATCCGCAGTCTGGTCGCGGCGCGATCCAGTGCGGCCTGAGCTACCTCGAGCTGCTTGCCTGCAGACGCCTCGCACGGCGGCCTCGGTGTTGAGCACGCCGAAGCGATGCCAATCCAGCACGGACAGTGCACACACTTCATCGCGCTCGTCAACGCATCCTCAGCGTTCACCGCGATCTCTCCCCACCGATACCCAGGGGCATAACCGCGATGAGGACGTAGCCCCAGGCTACTACGGCGTGTCCCGCAGATTTCAAGGTTGACCTCAACTCTCGGGTTCCCGAACTCAACAGCAGCGCTGTCCCGGGTCGATCAAGCAGCCCTGCTGTTGAGCTCGGGGGGCCGAAAGCACTCAGGTTTCGGCAGCCCGACAGTGACGTTCACCGCTCCTCGTGCGGCTGATGCGCAGGCTCCGGTGCCGCCAAGCGGCGGTGTTCTGCGCGGGCGCACGCCTGTACGAACTTCTGCGTGGGCGACCTTTCCCGGGAAATTCGAGCGCTGGCCCGGGACGTGGCCGTGCTCCGGGCGGAGCTTGAGCAGTACCGCACGGAGCTAACTGAGGTGCTCGATCGGTTCCTGGAGGAGCGCTCGTGCGGCCAGGCCGGGCCCGTGCTCACTTCGCTCCCGGAGGTGGACGGACAACCCGGCCCGGTTCGCCGTTATCGGTGTTCCACCACAGCAACCCGGCTGCGTCGGTGAACGTGATAAGCACAGCATCGACACAGACGACTCCTTGATTGCATCGACCTTTGGGCGGCACGGGCCGTCTCGACGTGCCTGCGTGCGGGGTTTGCCCGTGCTGTCGTGGTCGATAGCGCCCAACGGTTGCCCGCCCGGCCCGAAGATCCCCGGCTGCGGCCCTGTGCCCTACATTCGCAAGAGGGCACGATGCGTGCGCGTGAGGGGGGACAGCTTTGGATAACACCTGCCGGCCGATTGCGCGGCGCCTTCATGATCGTTGTGGTCATTGTCACCGCGGTGTCTGGCGGGCTTCAGCTGGCCCTGTTAGTGGGCCTGTTCGGCACGATCGCGGGTGTTGCGCTAAACGATGCCGGCCGGTTACGGACCGAGGTGGAGGCGATGGCGCCGGGCGTACGGACAGCTACCGCCGGGCGACGACGACTGAGGCCGGCCACGCTCGCGCTGCACTCGCGCGCCTGATGTGGCGAATGGGCACCCGCTCCCAGGCGTTGACCGTCTGGTAGCCGCGTTCCGCACCTTCCGCTACTCGGTGTTCCGCCTGGACACCCTGCAGGTCTCGCAGGTTCGGGGGAGGATGAAGGCATCGCTGCGTTCCATCGTGGTGACCTTGAACCTCCACCGGATCCTGCTGAGGACGAGTGGGTTGCCCTCCTCCGAGCCCACTGGGACACCGGCGCATCCAGCAGCGTGTGCACGTGGTGGTGAAGCCAATCACCGACTACCTATCGTGTCGCTGCGAAAGGTCAGCCCGCAGCGCGCCCGACTCGACGAGCGCCTGCGGAACTATGCGCGACCCGATTCCGCCAGGTGCCGCCATGGTTCGTTTCCAACGCATCAGATATTTTGTTCACCTACACATACCGCACAGGGTCACGAAGAGCGTCAATTCGCCGAACTCGACTATGCCTTCGTCCTCCTCGGTCAACGCTCGTACACTCCGAGATATGCGCGCGATTGGGCAGTCCGACGGGGTGTCGGTCAAGGCATACGCGGGCACCACCGGTGTGCTCCTCGCCTTCGACGTGCGGCCCGACAGGCTGGCGGGGTTACTCGGTTTTGCGATCGAGCGCCGGGGTGGCAACCGACCGCACAAATGGCTGTCCGGAGGGCTGACCTTCCCCGGCGTCAAGGGCAAGGCGGGCGAGTTCCCGGTGAGCGACAAGGCACCGATCCAGAAGTTCCGATGGTCGGACTACGGCGTCTTCCCGGATACGACCTATACCTACACCGTCCACCCCGTCTATGGATATCCCGCCAAGCTGAGTATCGAGCCAGGGCCGTCGGTCACCGTCATGACTTCCAGCGTCACGCGCGGGGACCACCGCGTCGTCTTCAACCGCGCCGCCGCGGCGAGCCAGGCGTTCTCGCGGCAGTTCCCGGAGGTCGAGCAGGAGCTCGCGACGGCCAAGCGGGAGAAGCGTCCCGCAGTCATGCCGGCGCGTGTGCTTGCCTGGCTCAGTCGCGGCGCGCTCGAGCAGATCACGGGCTTCTGCGCCCGCGCGCTCGATCCGACCTGGGCGCTGGACATCGCGATCTACGAGTACGAGCTGCCGGAGATCCGCGACGCGATCGACGCCGCCCGCCACCGCGGCGCGGACGTACGAATCGTCTACCACGCCAAGCCTGGCGACGAACAGACCGAGATCAACGCCGAACACGTCGCGGACTGGCCCGACAACCAGAAGAAGGCCCGCGTCACGAGCCGCATCTTCCACGACAAGTTCATCGTGCTCAGCCGCATCCAGCAGCAGCGCATCCCGGCGGCCGTGCTGTGCGGCTCGACGAACTTCACCCACAACGGCGTCTACCGGCAGGCCAACGTCATCCACACAACTGACCGCCCGGAGCTCGCGCAGAAGTACCTGGAGATATTCGACATCCTGTTCAGCGGCGCGACCCCGGGTGACACCAAGAAGTGGATCAATGTCAACAACCCGTTGTCACCGGACGCGCCGATCGTCGCGGGCTTCTCCCCGCGCGGCGGCGAGGTCGACCTCGACCTGTTCGCGGCTGAGATCCGCGGCGCCGCGCGGGACGTGCTGTTCTGCACCGCCTTCGATCTCAACAAGCGGATCCTCGACGCGCTGATTGGCAAGCCCAACGACGCGATCCTGCGCTTCGGGCTGCAGAACTCGACCGACACGATCACGGGAATCCACCGTGACCGCACCGCGGACTTCGTTGCCGTCGCGATGCTCAACGAGGGCCTTGAGGGTTTCCTCAAGGAGACCACTGCGGGCCAGAAGGGCAACATCCTGATCCACACCAAGCTCATCGTGATCGATTTCACCTCCGACGCGCCGACGGTCTTGAGCGGATCACACAACCTTTCCGCCAGCGCGTCAGGCGGCAACGACGAGAATTACCTGATCATCCGCGGCGCTATCGACGTAGCGGACTGCTACGGCGTCGAGCTGATGCGCCTCTATGACCACTACCGCTTCCGCTGGCACCAGAGCCCGCGATCAAAGCACAAGGACGGTCCACCGCCCGCGCCCGATCCCAATGGCTGGCCCGCGGGATCGCTGTGTCCTGACGACCGTTGGACGCGGCCCTACTTCACGGACGGTACGCTGACGGCCACGGACCGAATGCGCTTCGCGGTATCCGCAGGCGTCTAGTCCGTCCGCGGATCACGGACCGGATCGGTGGCCGAGACTTTGAGTGCTCTCGGGAACCCGAGAGCTAAGGATTGCGCCGATCCTGCGCCGCGCCCGGGAGCCCAGGAACGCACTACCATCGTGCTGCCCGAGCCCGGCCCAGGAGGTCTGACGTGATCACCGCGATCGTGCTGGTGCATGCCGCCGCTGACCGGATCCCCGAGGCCGCCCAGGCCATCGCGGATCTGGACGGGGTGGCTGAGGTCTACTCCTGCGCCGGGGACGTGGACCTCATCGCAATCGTCCGCGTGGCCGAGCACGAGCAGCTTGCCGACGTCGTTGCCGGCCGACTGTCCAAGATCCACGGTGTGCTGGGCACCGACACCCACATTGCCTTCCGGTCCTACTCGCGCCGGGATATCGAAGCCACGTTCTCGCTGGGTTTGAACGACGGCGACTGAGCAATCGGGGGGTGTTCCACGCTATGTCCGTGGAACACCCCCCGATGATGGAGAGGGATCGCCTTTGTGGCGGATCCGGTCAGGCGTCGATCGCCTTGGTGCCGTTGTCACCAGCGGTGATGTCGATCTTGCGGGGCTTGGCCTTCTCGGCGACCGGGATGCGCAGGGTCAGCACCCCGGCGTCGTAGTGCGCCTCGACGCGGTTGGTGTCGAGGGTGTCCCCAAGGAACAGTTGCCGGCTGAACACTCCGCGGGGGCGCTCGGCGGCCTGCAGGTCGACGTCCTCGCCGTAGGACGGCTGGCGCTCGGCCTTGACGGTGAGCACGTTGCGCTCGACGTTGAGGTCAATCGAGGACGGGTCCACCCCAGGCAGATCGAAGTGCACGACGAACTCCTCCCCGTGGCGGTAGGCGTCCATGGGCATGACTGCCGGGCGGGACCTGGTGCCGTTGGTGCCGAACAACTGATGGGTCAGCCGGTCAAGCTCCCGGAACGGGTCGGTACGCATCAGCATCGAGGGTTTCTCCTTCCTGGGCGTCATCACGACGCGTTCTGTACACACTGCGTTAGCGTCGGGTACCTGCTGTTGTAGCGGTGCATCGACACTCATCACAACGCACATCACCAGAACCATGTTCCCGCCGATCGAAACTTCTTTACACAGGAACGCTCAAGTCCATCTGGATTACGTGGACGCGTTGGTCGGTCCGACACCATGGGACGGACCGCCGACCTGCTGGGCGTGCAGCCCGCCGTCCTACGTAGCCTCGACGCGGCCGGGTTACTCACCCCGAGCCGCTCGGCCGGCGGCAGCGTCGTTACTCCCGTGCCGAGCTCACGGTGGCCACGCGGGTGCGCGCACTGCTCGACGAGAGCATGCCGCTGATCGCAGGCATCCGCATCGTGAGCCTCGAACGCCGGCTCCAGGCACTCACCTGCGCATCGTCTACCTTGAATCGAAAATTACGCCTTAACGCTACAGTGCAATGGTGAATCGGTCCTCCACGGACGGGGCGTGCTCGGTACCCGCGCATCCGGTTACGCCGAAACAAGAGACTGTGATTTTCTCGATGTCGACGTCGATGCGCAAGAATTGCTTGAAAAACGGTGGTTCGTCGAAGTCGAACGCTTCAGAGCCGACCCGATGGAAGAATCGGCCCGCGGGGATGCGGTGTAGCACGTCGGTCTTGATTCGCTGGCCGATCGAGAGTCGTGCTGCGACGGGCCGATCGGACCGGGCGGTGGTGACACCTCGTTGCTCGTAGTATCTGCCCGCCATCGGCGCATCGATGGCGATTGTTCCACTGCCCCTGGCCAGCCGACCGTCGATGACCTGGGAGAACCGCGCCAGTGAGTCACGGCGCAGCGGGTAGCAGCGAAATGTCGACTCATCGACCCCATTGACGTTCACCGGCGGAATACGGTGGGTGGCGTGCATGTATGCACCGCCCCCGCCGCTGACGATGTACTGAATGGTACGTCCACTCGCCATGCGGACCGGATAGCGCTGGTAGTTGTGGACGTCACCACCGATGGCCATCACGTAATTCGCCCGCGGGTCAACGATGACGTCGTCGACAGTCTCCGTTCTCCCCTGGACACGGCCCGGGTGATGCTCGTTGTCGACGTAGATCGGTTTTCCGGTGAGCAGAATTTTGGGTCGCTGGGCAGCGTCCAGGGACACCCGCCGCAGCCACTGGTACTGATCCTCATCGATCTCACCGGTGATACCGGTGTCGATTCCGACGAATCGAACCGGGCCTGCGTCGATCGCGAAGTACGGTGCCGGCTGGAGCGGATCTGGAGGCGGACGTTCCTTGACTACGGCGCCCGTGTCACCTGGATTGGCCGGCGCAGCCGGTTGCACCGGTCGGCGCCACAGTAGTCGGGCCAGGACAGCTCCAAGACCACGACCGAAAACGGGTCGGTATCCGGCATCTTCCACCTTGCAGAAGTAGTGCATGAAGCCGTGCAGGCCGTCGTACCAATCGTGGTTTCCCGGCACCGCGTAGACGGGCAGCTCGAGGTTGCGGTATGGGTGGTGAAATGTGCGGCCGTAGTCGTCGATGCCGCCACTGGGGTAGACCACGTCGCTGCAGATCATCGCGAAGTCCGCGTCCTTCGCCATGTGTACCAATGACTCTGCGACCGCATACTGCGAGTTGTCGCCTTCACCGGTATCCCCGATGACGAGCACGGAGACGGTGTCTCCTGTCGGGCGTGACATGATGAAGTCGGAATGCGTTCCTGCTATTCGGGCGCGTCGGCGGGCGAGTTCGACCCACCGGGCCCGAGCCGTAGCCGTAGGGTCGGCGATGAGTTTCGCGATGATGTCGTTGCGCGACTGCCACAGTGTTGTCGGTCGTAGCCAGGACAGCGACTTCGTCCCCTCAGGAACGTCATTTTTCCATGTTCCCGGCCCGGAGCAGGTGCGCCAACCAGCACCTTCTTCACTGCCGCGGGAAGACTGGCGCAGTCCGGTGAGCGTGCCCACGATTGGTCCCTTCGCCTAGCCGGTCGCTTCGAGGTGCTCGAGGATGAAGGGGTACACGTCGAGAGCAGCACGCTTGCCGAACATGCAGTCGATATGACCGTAACCGGGGACGAGGTGGCGCCGGTACAGGTGTGAGCCGTTGCGCTGACCCAACAGCTCCATCGTCTTCTCCGTGCTTTGCGGCAGAAAACAGGCGTTCTCGGCGCCATGGATGAAGGTGATCGGGATGGCGAGGCGTCCGACGTGGGGAAGGTAAATGTCCTGCCCGTCAACTGACCGCAGCCCCCCGGCACGGACCATGAGGGCCAAGTGGTCCATCGCGTGGATGTTGGCAATCCCGAACATCTCGTGCAGGGCGTCGTGCGTGGAGCTGTTGAGCTGGTCGTGCTCGTAGAGAAGGGAGTACATGAAGGTGATTCGATGGCATACCGCGCTGGTGCACTCCTCTTCCGTGTCGTGGGGGAAAGCGTCAAGGAATCGATCGTAGAGCCGGTTGAACCAGTTGGCGTTGGTATCGGTGTAGGCGGTGAGAGATTCGATGGCGAGCTTGTCGAGCAGTGTGGGCAGGTGCAGCCCTGACTTGAGCCGGGTCATAGGTGGGCAGATCATATGAGTGGCGACCTGCGAGGAGACCACCGACCGCACTCCTTGCAGCCCTGCCAGCATGGCCATGAAGAAGGTCGTCGACCCGTAGCAGTGGACGACCATCTGCACCGAAGGACTGGTGGTGACCTCGCGCACCTTGGCGACCGCGGCCGGGTAGTCGTACTGCGCGACATCGTCTGCGCTGAATCGTTGCGCTGACGCGGGCAGCTCGATGCTGACCCGGAAGTCGAGCAGCCAGACGTCGTAGCCGTGGGCGTAGAGGAATTCGAGCAGGTTGGTCTCGATCGTGTCCATGGAGAAGATCCGGCTGGAGACACCCAGACCATGGGACAGGATGACCGGCCCTTTGGAGCCGCCCTGGTAACGGGTGAGCCGCAGCGTCACACCGTCGTCGGTGATGAAGGGATGAATCTCCGGGGCGCAGACTCGCAACGGCCGCTTCTTGCGACCGGGAGCGACCGAGTCGAACCTGTCGATGGGACCGACCACGCCGCCGAAGACATCGAAGAGCGCACCCGCGAAGAACTGACCGAAACGTGCCGTCGCCGCCAGCCGCTGCGCCACGCTGGTGGCGTTGAGCACCTTCATGGTGGCGAGTTGAGTCGCGAAGTCCTCGGCGCGGATCGTCAGAATTCCCTTGGCCGAATCCTTCCCGGCATCGGTGTCACCCTCGTGGACTGTGACGTAGAGGGTGGTGGTGTCGGGCCACACGTCCGAGCCCCGGTCGTCGTGAATGCTCTTGAACCCGACGAAGTAGTAACCCCGGCCTTCCTCGGTGGACAGCTTCATGCGGTAACGCATCTGACGCGCGCTGACTCGATCAAAGTCGTCGACGAAAAGGTTGAACACTCCCTCGGTCACGGTGATCGGATTGGGCGACAGCGCAGGAGCATTCACCGTGCCGATCATTCGCGCCTGGAACTCCGGGTCGGCCAGCATGCGGTCGAGGTCGTCGCTGATGACGGTGAGGGTGAAGGACAGTGGCGAGCCGTCGGCCTTGCCGCGCTCAGCGGCTGCCTGGAAGTCGTCGGTGAGATGGCGGGAGATGTAGCCCTTCATGGTTTCGGTGAACTGGATACCCAAGGCTTGCGGTGGCGCAGGGGTGCGCGGCACCGAGGGCAGCGTGTAGTCGATGGTCCAGCCTCTGTCTTGGGCCAGCAGCGCGCAGCAGCGCTCGGTCAGAGCTGAGATCGTGAGTAGCGGGTTGACCCCGAGGGGGCGGGGTATCACAGCACCGTCGGACACATACAGTCCCTCGTACACCGCGCTGCCCTGCGGTCCCGCGAAGACCTGACCCTTGTGGTTGACCACACCGCGCTGGGCGTCATCGGCCATTACGCAACCGCCCAGCGGATGGACGGTGACCAGCCGCTCGCCCAGCAACTTGTTCCAGATCGGCGACGTCAGGTAGGTGCCGCCCAGTGCCTCGGTGGCAGCCTGCAGCGCCTTGCTGATCCGGTGGAAGACGGGTTGCCCACCGACGTGTGGCCAGTGGATGCGCAGCCGGTCCTCCTCGAGCACGGCGCGGCCGTTCCCATCGTCGTGCGACATGACGAGGTAGGTCTGGGTATTGCGGACCGCTCCGCGGTAAGGGCCGAGCGCCAGGCTGTCCAGTTCTCGCGCAAGTTCCTTGATCCGATCCTGCAGGCCCGGGTCGGTGTCGACGCCACTGGCCCTGGCCACGGCAAGCATGGCCGGTGGCAGGTGATCCGCCAGCGCACCGGGGATGGAACCCTCCTCGATCACCGTCCCCTGTTCCAGGTCCGACTGGTCGCGATTGTCGATGATTCCGGTGATGCATGGCCCCACCGGCTCGATCTCGCCGTTGTTGCGATGACCCCAGCCGACCCCATTCACCTCGTGGTCACTGTTGTAGCTGAAAGCCAGGACATCACCGTTTCCGGTCATCCGCAGCCCGACCCGCTCCGACAGTGGCAACCCGTGCGCGGCGGAGCGAAGCAGAACCTCGGTGGAGCCAAGGGCACCTGCGGCGAGCACGACAATGTCGGCGCTGACGAACAACGGCGGAGCGTTGAAACACTCCCGCCCGGTATCCAGCACCTGATAGTGCACCAGCCAGCGGTCGTTGCTGCGCTGCAGGTAACGGACCGCGACCTGGGTGAAGATCTCGGCGCCATGGTTGCGAGCGTCGGGCAGGTAGTTCATCAATACCGTGTTCTTGGCCGCGTAGTTGCAACCTGATACACAGTCCCCGCACAGTGTGCAGGCCTGCTGCTCGACCCCGACATGGTTGACGTGGTCAGTGAACGTCACGTTGATCGGCGGCCGGTTGAACCGTCCGGGCAGTTTCGTCGACGAATCCTCCAGGGCCTCGAGCTTCTTCAAGGCCGCCACGTGATCTGGCAGCGGCGTCGGCTTGAGCATCTCCTCGGCGCGGCGGTAGCCGTCTTCCATCAGCGTCCCCAGGTCGGCACGCAGCGTCTCGGGCCAGCGCGGGTCGTTGAAGACCCGCTGATCGGCCCGCAGGCTGACGTTGGCGTTGACCAGCGACGTGCCGCCCAATCCGCATCCCAGGAAGACGCTGAGGTCGTCGTTCACCCGCATGTCGTACAGGGCGGTATGCGACCCGACGTGGTGATCCGGAAAGTCGATCTGCATCTCAGCGAGGACCTCTGGCGCGGTATCCGGGTACTCGCCCGGCCGCAGCTCCTTGCCCCGTTCCAGCAGGCACACCTGCCGGCCGGCCCGAGCCAACCGGGAAGCGGTGATCGCCCCGCCGTAGCCCGAACCGATCACGACCACCTCATAGTGGCCTTTCATATCCCCGACCGGTGACGACAGACGAGCGATCATGTGAGCCTCGCTTCGCTTTCCGCCTGCTAGGGCGCTGTCACGGACGCCTTGAGCGCCGGAGGCGGGGACATCGTGGCGGGGGACAGCAGGTTGGGCGTATCGGGTTCGCCCACCGGGGCCGACGCCATTGAGGTCAGCGCTGACAGCAGAGCGGCCATCGCCGCGGTGGACAGCGCTGTCGTCCACGGCGCGGTGAGCAGTCCCACGCCAGTGGCGCTGAGGATCGCTACGAGGCTCTGCGCGAACGTCTTAAGGGCTCGTTCGCTCGCCAACTGCCAGAACCGGGAGGTGAACATCGCGACTTCCCTTCTGCGCGCGAGGTGTGATGCACCTAAGAGCCCCGCCGGGGGCTGCCTGATACCGATATTTCGAACCGACATGCACTGCGCCGCTTACTCGTATCTGAGGGCCTCGGCGGGTCGTAACCGGGCGGCTCGGCTGGCCGGGTAGCCGCCGGCGATGAGCCCGATCGCGAGGCTGATCGCGAACGAGACCACGATGGACGGGATGGTCACGGCGGGTGCGAACGACTCGAAGGTGGGGCCGAAGGCGGGTGCGATCGTCGCGCCGAGCTCCGACAGACCGATCCCGACGAGCACCCCGATGGCCCCACCGAGGCTGGCGAGAATGATGGACTCGATGAGGAACTGTTCGACGATCGCGCGGCGAGTCGCGCCGACCGCCTTCCGGATTCCGATTTCCCGGGTCCGTTCGGTGACCGAGACCAGCATGATGTTCAGGACTCCGATGCCGCCGACGACCAGCGATATCGCGGCGACGGCTGCGGTGAATAGGGTGAGGATGTCGAAGATCTGGTTGAAGGTGGTGAGCTGGCTGCGCAGGGACTGGACCTCGAAGTCTCTTTTCGCGGTGTCTTTGATCCGGTGCCGATCGCTGAGGATGCGGATCACCTGATCCTCCGCGGCCGGCACGGCGGCTGCCTGAGTGGCTTGCACGATGATCTGATTGACCTCGTCACCGCCGCCGAAGACGTAACGGCGCGAAGTGTCCAGGGGCATCACCGCGACGTTGTCGCCGGGCTCACCGACCGAGTCCATCACCCCGATGACCCTGAAGTCCTGGCGATTGACCCGGACTGTCTGACCCAGCGCGGCCGCCGGACCGCCGAACAGGTTGTCCACCGCGGTAGGACCGAGCACCACGACTTTGGCGGTGGAGCGGACCTGGGTTTCATCGAAGAACGAACCGGTCTGAAGATCGCGATTGTTCACCTCGAGCCAACGGTCGGTCGAGCCGACGACGGACGTGCGCGACTCGGTGGTATCGGTTTCGATGAGGGCCTGTCCGGTGCTGGCTGGGGTAACGCTGGCCACGTCGGGGGCCCGGTCTGGGTTCTGCAGCGCCGAGACGTCGGCGTCGATCAGATCCTTGGGAGCGGTGCCTCCGGGGACATTCCCGACCGTCGGCACGATCGTGATGAGATTGGCCAGTGGTTCGACGTATTCGTTGACCGCGGACTGCACTCCGTTGCCGATGGCGACCAGCAGGATCACTGCCGCGACTCCTATGACGATGCCGAGCATAGTCAGCGCGGAGCGCAACCGATTGGCACGCAACCCGCGCCGCGCGGTGCGCACCGCCTCCCGCAGGCTCATTATCTTTTAACCTTCGGCCCAGCTCGGCGTGACAACCCCACGACGTAACCGGTCCTCGGAGTTTTATACAAGCGATTTACTGCGGATCACAGCGGCTCTGTGGCCTCCATGGCTGACCGCATCGCCCGTCCAAGCATGATCACATTTTGTGTGCGTTGGACGACGATTATTGTCACCGGACGCACCCAAACGGTGATCATGGTTGGCGACCGTTGCCAGGGCGCGGGCTGTTGGCTGATCGCTTCGGCCGCCCGAGCCGGGTGCCGCCCCGATGGCAGCTGCCGGCACGCCAGCGGGCCGCCGCACTCGTGTACGGCGGGCGGGATACCATCACGCACCGTGGCGCGAATGGTGACAGATCTGGAGTCGGGGCCCAACGAGAGGAAAGCTCGCATGCATCACCGCATCGTGGACGGCCCCCGCCGCACGATCGCCACTGTCGCGACGGCCGCTGCGGCCGCGTTGGTGGCTGTCTTCCTGCCCGGGGCCGGCACCGCCTCGGCGGCGGTCCCGACCTGGGCCCCCGCCGCGCAGGCCACCGTTCACCCCGGCGTGATGACCAACACCGACGGTGGCCAGTGCACGTCCAACTTCGTCTTCTTCAATGCAACCGACGTCTTCATCGGACAGGCCGCGCACTGTGCCGGTGGGGGAGCCGCGACTGAGACCGGCGGCTGCACCTCGGAGAGCAAACCGCTGGGCACGCCGGTCACCATCGGCGGAGCCAGCAAGCCGGGCACCCTGGTGTACAGCTCGTGGATCACCATGGTGCAGCGCAACGAGTCGGATCCCAGCGCCTGCGCGTTCAACGACTTCGCGCTGGTCAAGGTCGATCCTGCCGATCGAGGCAAGGTCAACCCGAGCATTCCGTTCTTCGGTGGCCCTACTGGCATCACCACCACTCCCACCGCGTCCGGTGACCGGGTTTACTCCTACGGCAACTCGCCGTTGCGGGCCGGGCTCACCCCGCTGTCCCCCAAGACCGGGATCAGCATCGGTACCCAGGGCGACGGCTGGTCGCACACTTGCTACACCGTCACCCCCGGCGTCCCTGGTGACTCGGGTAGCGCCTTCTTGGCCGAGGACGGCAAGGCGTTGGGTGTGCTCAGCACCCTGGCGGTGGCGCCGCAGTCCGGTAGCAACGGCGTTGGCGACCTCTCCAGGGAACTGGCCTACCTCAATACCCATGGCGGCCTGGGCACCGTCTCGCTCGCGCTGGGCACTGAGCCCTTCGAAGCAAGGCTCTAGATCGCTGGGTCGATCAAGTCTGCCAATGCATCGGTTCCGGCGGTGACCACCGCGGGAACCGACGAGTACAAGTCCGTCGGGGCGGAGGCCAGCACTACCACCACGTAGCGCAGTTCTGCCCCGACCAGGCCAGTGCTGAGCATCACCGCCTGGGAGCCGCTGGTACCCCAGCCCTGCTTGATCGCCCAAGATGTACCCGGCATCGCGTCCGGAATACCGAAGTACTGATCAAAGCCGTCCTCGGCGATCCGCTGGGCATCTGCGAGCGCACCGAGCAGAAGATCACGACTGGACCCGGGTATCCGATCGGTGATGTAGCGATATACCGTCACCACATCGTGCGGTGTGGTCAGCGTGTTGCCCCACCTGCTGGGATTCTCGGGCGGTTGGGTGCCCGTGAGCCCGAGCAGCCCGGCCATCCTGGTCACGATGGCCGGGCCCCCGTTGGCAGTCCACAGGTTGCTAGCGATGTCGTCATTGCTGTCGGCGAGCATCTGATGCAGCTTTTGCCGTGTCCCGTCGTCCGGGGGCGTCCAGTTGTCGCTCGCCAACGCGTCCAGTGCGATCAGCAACTTGACCACCGACATGGAGGCGAACTGCCGGCCAGCATCATGGTTGACCACGACCGTGTTTTTCTGCCGGTCGAAAATCTCGAAGCCGACCTGTGCTTGCGGCAGGACCTCATGCATCGCCTGCGTCACTTTCGCCGCCGCGGACGCCTGGTCAGGTGGGGAGGGAACCGGGGTGGTCGCCAGGGTCATCAGTGGATTATGTGGGATCTCGGTGATGTGTTGGACCGCAATCCAGCGGTAGGCGTTTGATGCGATCGCCGCTGCCGAGATTAACCCAGCACCAATAGCGCAGAGTAGCGCTACCGTTACCAGTACCCGCGGGCGCTGCATACCTGTTTATTCGCGGTAGCAGTCCCAGTTGAAACGTTGGGCACGAACTTTCTCACGCAATTTTCAGGAAAAGTCCGCTTGCTGCCTATGGGCGTCGCAGAACGCGAGAAGTCACATACTCCTGGTAGCGGGTGGATAATACTGACGACGTGCTGCGCAGGCCGAGCGTATGCGGCCTGAAGCTGTTTCGCCTCCGGGTGTGCGCCGCAGCCACGCCACCGCAGCAACCACGGGAGCAATCATGACGGCCAACCTGCATACCATCCCGCCGACCATCGAAGATGGTGGTTATACCCTGCTGCCGTGGCTGCGCGAGATGCGCGACGAGCACCCGGTATGGCGCGATGCTTACGGCATCTGGCACGTGTTCCGCTACGCCGACGTGCACCGGGCGATCTCCGAACCGCAGGTGTTCTCCTCCAACACGGCCCGAGTGGTCCCGGCGGGGCAGCGGCTCAGCGCGGGCAACCTGTTACAGA
>DASQVB010000229.1:0-2104 GCA_035640975.1 Pseudonocardiaceae bacterium | reverse complement strand
GACGTCAAAGCCGTCACTGTCACCCCTGCGGGTGGCATCGTGGCCGCCTTCGGTTGGGACATCATCCTTCTCGAACGCTCGACGGAACCACTCACATAAGCGCCAAGGCGTCGGTGCTCACGGCAGTGCGCTGGTCTTTGTGGTGACGGTGGTCACCGCGGGTCTGCTCACCGCGGCTGGTGAGAGGGCAACTAGTGCAGGGTGGACAGGCTGGCCGTCGGGTGAGGCTGCTACAGCGCGCGGCCATCAACGGCCTCATTCGGGCGCGCTGGACACCTCCCCGCCCCAGCGCGGCGCCCATCCGGGAGTGAGCATGAGCACCGCCCCAGCACATCAGACGGAAACTAGCCTACACACAGTGATAGGTTGCCGAATGCCAGGTACCCAGCCGGGAATTATGACCGATCTGAACGATCGAGCCCGGTGCCAGGCCGGTTGCCTCGAGGGTCTTCGCCGAACAGAATCTGATGGAGCACCTCGGTAGGGCGGTCTCCGGGGGGTCCGTGAGCTGGGGAGCGCACCATGCGACGTACCCGTCGGGGCGGATCAGTACGGAATCACCGGTGGCCACGCCGTACCGGGCGAGCCACTGGTCGTCGAGGTCGACGAGGTCCACCTGCTTCGCTGCCGGTCCGACACGGTATGCCCGTAGCGGTAGCGGCGATCGGTTGGCGATCCGGATGGCCGCGTCGCACCACGACGCCCCAGCTGAGCTGGTGAGCAGGACGAAGGCATCATGAAACAGATCGTGGCTGGCGATCCGGGCACCGTTGTGTCCTAGCCACAGGTGCGGTGCCCGCGTTCCCGCCTGGGCGCGGAGGTCCAGCTCGTCGCCGAACACCGTGTCGTGGTCCGCGCCGATGATCGAATCGACCAGTACCGTTGGCCCAGCGTCCACAACAGGTCGTCTGCCCGGTCGTCCTTTGGGTTGGAACCGGTGCGGCGGGCCTGACGTTGTTCGGTGAGCCGGGCCAGCTCGGTTGCGATCGGCCAGCGCTCAGCCTCATAGCTGTCGAGCAGGCTCGGGGCTGCCCAGCCACCGATCACGGCTGCGAGCTTCCACGCCAGGTTGTGCGCATCCTGGACGCCCGTGTTCGCGCCGATCCCGCCCGTTGGCGACCAGACGTGCGCACTGTCGCCGACGAGGAAAACGCAGCCACTGCGGAACCGGTCGGCGACGGCCACACCCTGCTCCCAGAAGGTAATGTCCTCGATCTTGATGGGGATGCCAGATTCGCCGAGCGCTGCGTGGATCAGCGTGACACAGCGGTCGGTGGTGAAGTCGGCAGGCGACTTCTGCGCCGGGTCGTACTGGACGCCGATACCCCACCGTCCAGGTTCGGCGGTGGGGACCAGCACAGTGACGCCGACGGTCGGGTTGACGATGAACCACAGGATGGCGCGCCGTGACATTAGCTCCGACAGGTCCGCCCGAAAGACGATGACGACGAAGCTTCGGACCACATCTGGGCCCGTGCGGGTGATGCCGAGCTGCTCGCGGCTCGCACTGCGCTGGCCGTCGGCGGCGATCAGGTAGTCGGCTCGCACGGTGCGGCGCTGTCCAGTCTTCCGGTGCTCGATCACCGCGCTGACGCCGTCGGAATCCGGCTCAAAACGACATCATCTGGGTGTTGAACCACTGGTCGGCGCCACAGGCGCGGGCCGCCTCAATGAGAACCGGTTCGACCGCGCTTTGATCGGCCAGGTTGAACTGCTCCGCGCTGAGATGGGGCCACGACCGCGACCCGTCCTGGTCGTGGAGCCAGTGCCACTCACCGACCAGGGCCTCACAGCGCACTACACCTGCGTCATTTTCGAAAGGCTTGCCGGCCTCGTAGACTGCCGGCGCCACGCCGAACGCGCGGTAGATCTCCATCGTCCGCGGGTTGATGGCACGGGCGCGACCTTGCAGCGGCACGCTGGCATGGCGATCAACGAGCAGGCAATGCACACCATGGTGGGACAGGAACAGGGAGGACGCCAGGCCGGCATAGCCACCGCCCACGATCAGGACCGGCACGTGTTCGTCAGGCCTGCCTGCTTTGATCGCTGGCATCTGGACTCCCTTTAGTGCATCGCCACGGGTAGTGCGGTAAGGCCGTTC
>DASQVB010000228.1:0-7025 GCA_035640975.1 Pseudonocardiaceae bacterium | reverse complement strand
CGTCGGGCACTGGCGAGGTTCTCACATCTCAGATCGATCATGGCATGATCTACAGCGCTCGCGGTGTTGACCAAGATCGGACACGTCCAAATCCACTCATGCCGCATGACTGGTTAAGGCGTTCCAGGCAGAGATGAGATTGTCGTTGATCTGTGTTTCCTCTCGCGTCTGAGGCCATTGGGTGGGTTGGGGTTTCGGCGACTTTGTCTGGTGAACGGATACGGGCGTTGCCTCGCCGGTGAGAGGCCTGTTCTCTGGACCCGGCGGTTCGGTGGGTGGACCGCTCCCGCTGCCCGGCACTCACCCGGGTAGCCGGTTACACGCGTTGCAGCGGAGGCTAGCTATGCGACGGCGGATTGCGTCCCATCTCGTCGTGCTGGTTGTTGGCATGGTCGTCGCCGCGACCGCGTTGCAGGTCCTCAGCACGTCCTGGGGCCCGGACCGTGCCGCCGGCACCGGGCAGCAGGCCGGACGATGGTCCGGTCCACAGCCCCTCGGGCAGCAGACCGGGCAGAAGAGCTACGGCATTTACGTCGGTCGTGACTACACAGCGGACGGCAGCGTGCTGCTCGGTGGTAGCGGCGACGAGGTGTCGAGTCATTGGCTGGAGATCGTGCCCGGGAAGGACCATCCCCCGGGGGCGACGATGAGCGTCGGTGTCACCGGTGAGGCGGCGATCCCCGGTGAGCTGACGTGGATTCCGCAGGTCCGCCGTACTCACAAGTACATCTCGGTGGAGTACAGCGAGTTCGAGGGTTTCCCGCCGCCGCTGACCAACGGCGGTCTCAACGAGCATCAGGTGGCGATCCGCGACATCTGGTCGCCGTCGCGCGACGAGCTCGTCGACATGACCCCCAGCCCGCAGCGCGGGCTGCAGTACAGCGACCTGGCCCGGATTGGGCTGCAGCGGGCTACCAGCGCGCGCCACGCAGTGCAGATCATGGGCGAGCTGATCGACAAATACGGCCACTCCACCTATGGCGGCAACTCCCACCTCATCGCCGACGCCTCCGAGGGATGGGTGATGCTGCAGTTCGCCGGCGGCAAGGGGCTCTGGGTCGCCGAACGGCTCGGCGCCGACGACATCCGGATGTCCTACCCCGGCTACATCAAACAGATTCCGACCAACTGCCGGGAGCACCCCGACTTCGCGTGCTCGGCCAACTTCGTCGACTTCGCCGCCCAGCAGGGTTGGTGGCAGCCGGGTACCCCCTTCGACGTCAACGAGGTTTACGGCGAGAAGGGCTGGGACTACCGCGCTACTCCCGGCGAGGGCAAGTACGTCGCCCCCGCCACGATCGAGCAGGAACTGGCGCACCTCGCGCCGGTGACGCTTGAGGAGTTCATGGCCACCGTGCGCGACCCTCGGTTGTCGAGTGACCGCACCGGTTACGGGCAGGCGGCACAGCTGCGTCGCGGGGTTGACCGGGACCTACGGCGGCTGTGGGTATCGCCGATCGCGGCGGCGACCAGCCCGCTGATCCCGTACTTCATCGGGGTGAGCGACGAGCCGCCCGAGTACCGCCAGCACCGCTACCTCACCAAGGACGCGGGCAACACCTTCCTCAACCCCGAGTACGCACCGCAGGAGGGCACCGAGTTCGCCGGCAGGCTGTTCAAGCGGCTGATGTACCACACGTGCACACATCCGGAGCAGTTCTATCCGGAGGTGCGCGAGGCGCTGCACGCTTTCGAGCAGATGATGCGCGCCGAGCAGGCCACCGTCGAGGACACCGCACGGACGCTCATCAACGCCGGTAGGCGCGATCTCGCCCACCGCTACCTCACCGAGTACAGCCATACCCAGGCCGCCGAGGCCATGGACCTCGGAAGGGCGCTCGTGAGCAGCATCGAGGCCCGCGCGAAGCTACGCCACGGCGTTCCCCAGCCCCCGGAATCGGAGAGCATCAACGGCGGCAGCAGCGAATTCGGCAACTACGTCACCTGTCACCAACCACGCTGACGACCCCCGCGGTACCCACCACCTCACCTGAGCGGCACTACGCCACGGAACGCGTGCGGGTCACTGGTACGGCCGGTTGTGCGAATATCACCGGTTCTTGTGTCAGCTTGCTCCCACCAACCGGTGCGGACTCCAGGCTGATCGGTGTCTTGGCCGGATCCGTCGTCTGTGCGCGATCGGCGTTGGTGTAGGTGGCCTTGCGCAGCAGCGCGTTGATCTTGCCCTGGGTAACGATCGCGGCAGCGCTGCAGCGTCGATGTCGGCCATCCAGACGCGTGCCACGGTCGCGACGATGGTTTAACCGCTGGAGGATGTCTTGCAGCACGTTGATCGTCGTGGTTTGCATTGTCACACGGTGTCGACGAGCGTGGCTGGCTGCGGCATAGCCAGCAGGTCAAGGAAGTGTTGCACCGTGCCCTGTTGTCAGCGAGTCTGTCGTTCGAGCCGGTCATTCGCCAACGAAACATGATCGGTCCCTTGGAGACTGCCTCGGGATCGCGGCAGGTGCGGCAGGATCGTGGCGTGACCATCGATCCACGACGATCCGCGGTTCTCGCCCTCCACTGGCAGGTCAACGTGATCAAGCCCGAGGGATTCTTTGGTCCGATGCTCAGCGCGCCGGTAGCGCGCAGTGGCGTAGTACAGCGTGCCGTGCGGTTCCACGGGTCGGTCCGCGCTGCTGGAGTGACGGTGGTGTTCGTCCGATTCACTGTGCCTGCTGGTGAGGGCGGTTTGGTTCGAAACACGGAGTTGATGAGGGCAGTCGGCGATGCCCAGGAAGCATTCCGCCCAGACGCCGCCGGCGCGCAGTTGATTTCGGAGATGTCGACGTTGACCCAGCGCGATCGAGTCGTCGATAACCAGAAACTGTCCGGACTTACGGGTAACGACCTACCCGGCTGGTTGACCGAGCGTGGGATCGACACCGTATTCGTGACCGGTGTGGCCACCAATCTCGTAGTCGAGCAGACGGCCCGACACGGAACCGACCTCGGCCTCACCGTACACACGGTCAGCGATGGCGTCGCCGCGGCCGACGACGCCATTCACTTCGCGTCCCTGACCAATTTGGATCTCACCACTGCGGGTTGCCTGACCGCCGACCAGGTGCTCGGGCTGCTCCGATAACCGCAAAGCGTGAGGCCTCGGCCAGGCTGTCTTCGTCGGCGGCGTGGGCCGCCTGAGGATTGCCACCCGGCATCTGCGAGACGCCAGCGGCTCGTTCGCCTGCTCGCCAGGCCACCAGGCCCGAGGTCCACGCTGACCAGAGGCGTCCGTCATCATTGTCTTGTCATCAGCTTCGGCGAGCTGCTCGGCGCAGGCGCTGTCGAGGGTTGTCTCTGGCGGTTGGAACTGTTCACACCGACGGCGTGGTGAGCCCGGGGACCAAGGTGGTCTTGTTGACCAGCGGCTTGGCAGCGGGCAGGCTGCTGCGCGTGTTCGACGACGGCATCGTTAGCTGCCTGGGCTGCGGAAAACGCAACCGGGTACCGCCTGCCGCGGTTGGGGTCCCGCGCTGCGGCCAATGCAAGGCTCCGCTGCCGTGGTTGGTGTCCGCGGGCGACGCCGACTTCGCTGAGGTTGCAGACGCAGCTCGGGTGCCGGTTCTGGTGGACCTGTGGGCGCCGTGGTGCGGGCCGTGCCGGATGGTCGGACCTGCGGTCGAGCGCGTAGTCCGGGAGCTGGCCGGGCAACTCAAGGCCGTCAAGGTCAACGTCGACGAGTCCCCGAGGGTGGCCGCCCGCTTCCAGGCGAAGAGCATCCCCACCCTCCTTCTGCTGCGCGGTGGACGGGAGGTTGCCCGTCAGGTCGGGGCCGTGCCGGCTGAACGGCTGTTGGCCTGGGCGCGAAAGGAGGTAGTTGGGCGCCTCGGCGACTGACGCCCGTGGACGGTGATGAGACCTTGTCACCCGGACGCTGTCGTTTCCGGAGTGCGGATGACATCGATGGCGTGGTAGGCGGGGTGGCCGGTTTGCTGGGCGTGGGCCGACCGGCGCCTGATACCCGGTCTGACGCGGTCGGGGGAGTGCCGACGCTGGACGACGCTGCATCGTCGTCACCGCCGGACAGGGAGGGAGCGAGTGCGCGATCACGGTGCCAAGCGCAGCGATGAACGCCACTACGATCGGCACGACCCACTTCGACCGATCGGTTTCGGTGGGTGGTCGGACACCGCTCCGCCTCTCCTGAATCGCTCCTCCGGACGGTGCTACCTAGCGTTCCTGTGAAATCGGCACCCGCAGCCGCACGACGGTTCCGCGGCCCGGTGAGCTGTCCGCGGTGAGCTGACCGCCCAGCAGTTCGGCGCGTTGCTGCATGCCTGGCAGCCCATAACCCACCGGGCCGATCCGTTCGACGGTGACGGCCGGGTCGAAGCCGGTGCCGTCGTCGGAGATCTCGAGCAACACTGCGCCGGCGGTCACTGAGAGCCGGAGGTGAACGTGCCCAGCGTTGGCGTGCTTCATGATGTTCTGCAGCGCCTCTTGGGCAATCCGGTAGATCGCTGTCTCGACGTGCTCGGGCAGGCTGGTTGGTACGGTGTCCACCTGGACGTCGGGTAGCGGGGTCGACCGGGCGAGGCTTTCCAGGCTGGCTGCCAATCCAAGGTCGTCGAGCACGGGCGGGCGCAGCCCGGCGATCGCCTGCCGGGTCTCATCCAGTGCTCCTGCGGCGAGTTCCTGGGCACGGGCTATCTGGTCGGCGGCGCCGACCGGGTCGGAGGTCACCGCGTCCGCCGCCGCCGAGAGATGAAACGACAAGCTGACGATCCGCTGGCTGATTCCATCGTGAATCTCGCCGGCAAGGCGTCGCCGCTCGGTCTCCTGGAGCAGCACGATCTGCTCAGCGAACCGCTCCATCGCCTCCTCCCGCTCGGCGAGCTTGCTGTGCAAGCTCGCATTCTCGATGGCCCCGGCCATCAGACCCGCCACGGTGGCCAGCAGCTCGACGTCGGCCTTGGTGAACTCACGGCGGTCGTGGGTATGCACGTTCAGCACACCCACGAGATCGCCAGGTCGGGTAATCATCGGTACCGAGGCCATCGACGTGAAGTCTTCCCCGCGCAGCTCGGGAATGTAGAGGTAACGCGGGTCGGCACGCTTGTTGTCAGTGATCACCGCCGGCGCGCAGTGTGCGGCCACCCACCCGGTCACCCCGTCACCGACCGGCAGCTCGATCCGTCCGGCGAACTGGTCGAAGGGAGGTGTGGCGCCACGCAGCTGCAGCCGCCCGCGCGGTTTGTCCAGCAGATGCACGAAGCAGACGTCGGTAGACATGGTCTCGGTGATCAGGTCGGCCACTCGCTGGACGACCACATCGAGGTCCAGGCCAGCTGACAGAATTTCGATCACCCGGTGCAGCAGCTGGGCGTCAGAATCGGCATCGGCCAGGCCCAGCCGCGAGCGGATCATTGGAATACTCCTTCCCGCAGCGCCGCGGCGACAGCACCGGAGCGGTCCGGGACATCCAGCTTGCGATAGATCCCGCGGGCGTGAGTCTTGACGGTCTCCTCGCTGACGGTGAGCCTTCCGGCGATGGCACGGTTGGACAACCCGGCCACCATGAGGGCGAGCACCTCGCTCTCGCGCTGGGTCAGTCCCAGATGCGCCCCCGGCCAGAACTCCCCACCGCGCAGATGCGCCCCCGACATCGCAACCTTCGCCGCCAGGCTGGGGTCGATCAGAATCTCGCCCATGTGAATCCGCTGCAGATGATCCACCAGCTCGGCGCCTCGCACCCGTTTGAGCAGGAAGCCCGCGGCGCCGAGCCGTAGTGCTTGATAGAGATACTGCTCGTCGTCGTAGACGGTGAGGAACACGACCTTGCAGCCAGGTTGACGTTGACGGATCTTCGCGCACAGGTCCATCCCGCTGGAGCCCCGTAGCCGAACATCCAGCAAGGTGATGTCGGGCCCGTGCTCGATGATGATCTTCATCGCGAGTTCCGGCTCGGTGGCCTCGCCGACGATCTCGACCTGGCCGGAATAGGCAGCCAGCATCGCGCGCAGTCCATTGAGCACCATCTGGTGGTCATCCACGACGACGACGCGTAGCGGCCCTTCAGCCCGCTTGCTCATGAAAGCAGCCTACGCATCGCGGCGGGTGAATACGTCCAAGCTAGCCGGACACCACTTCGGCGGCACCAGGACAAGGTCTGCGGTGCTACTCGCCAGCGCTGCGAGGTCGAACTGCACGCCTGCAGTCACGAAGAAGATCGGCACCAGCAGACCGAAGCCGATCACCTCGACCTTCATCCGGGTAGCCCCAGTACCCTGCGCGCGGTCGCTGATCGCGGACACCGCGACCCCAGCAACGAAGGAGCCCGAACGTCCGCAACCCGGTGGCCAGCGCGGGACCGCGCAGCATGTCGATCCGGACCTCGAGCCCGCAACGAACAGCAGGTAGGCAAGGCCGAGTGAGGCGAGCAGTTCCACGCCGCCATCGGTAGTCGATCGGCATGGTTCGACATCGCTAACTCTGCAGCATGTAGATGCAGAACCGAAGGTCCAGGTGCGTGAACTCCCGGTGGCGCGCGAAGCCGGCGCCCTCGTAGAGCGCCCGTGCGGCCACCATCATCTCCGCGGTGTGCAAGCCCACCGCTGGGGCGTGATCCGCCCGAGCCATGGCCAAGCAGTCCTCGGTGAGGGCGCGCGCGACACCGCGGCCACGCAGCGCCGGGTCAACCGCGAGCACCCGGATAACCGCCCACTCCGGTGGCACGTGCGGGTAGTCCTTGGGGCCGGGTGGAAGGTAGGTGACCGTGCCGGCCAACTGGTGGCCGAGTCGCCCGACCCGCAACCGCCCCGCAGCGCCGGGCTCGACGACCTTGGCGATGTTGCCGGTCATCCGAACCCAGTTCGACGGGGTCAGCCACGGTTCGAATTCCGCATACGCCGCCCTGACGAGCCGGTGCACGGCCGGTAGGTCCGCCGCAACGGCTGACCGCACCTTGATGACCTGTCGCGATGTTTGGTCAGCGGTCACGCGGGTACCTCCTCCTGCTGGCCGTCCGCAAGCTTGGGGCCGGGTACACTCAGTTAATTGTCCACTCCAAGGTTGGTAAT
>DASQVB010000227.1:0-3639 GCA_035640975.1 Pseudonocardiaceae bacterium | reverse complement strand
CGGGTGCTGCGGGTGCTGCGGGTGCTGCGGGTGCTGCGGGTGCTGCGGGCCAACCTGCGCCGACGCCGCGACCTCCCATGGCCGGGGGTAAGGACAAGGCGGAGTACTGGTGTGAATCGGACCGCACCGATGGCCGCAACGAGGAAGGGAAATCAATGTGATCATTAAAGCAGGTCAGGTCGCGGTGGTGACCGGGGCGGCGCAGGGACTGGGTCATGCCCTGGCCGCCGGGCTCATCGACCGCGGCGTATCCGTGGTCCTGGCTGATATCGCTACCGAGAGGTTGCATGCCACGGCCGAGGCATTCACCGCCCGCGGTGCCCGAGTGCTGCCGGTGATCGCCGACGTCAGTGACGCGGCCGCGGTCGACGCCTTGGCCACCCACACCCTGGAGCACTTTGGCCGGCTAGACGTGGTCGTCAACAACGCCGGTATCGCCATCGGCGAGGGCCAGCCGTTGTGGCGGACCGACCCGCAGGACTGGCAGCGCGTCTTGGCGGTGAATCTGCTTGGTGTGGTGCACGGGATCCGCGCGTTCGTGCCGTATCTGGTGACAGCCGGTGCTGGACATGTGGTCAATATCGCCTCGTTGGCCGGGCTGACGACGGCGCCGTTCGGGGGTGCCTACTGCGCCAGCAAGCACGCGGTGGTCGCGATCTCTGAGACGTTGCGCGCAGAGCTGCAGGCGATGGGGCTGCCGATCGGAGTGACCGTGGCCTGCCCGGGCTTCGTGCGCACGCCGTTGGCCCAGGGGCTGATCACCTTGGCTCAGGCAGATGACGACGCGTTGGCCGACCACCTGCCGACAGACCTGTCAATGCAACAGAGGCACCAGCTGCGGGCCATGCTCCAACAAGGGATTGCCACCATCATCGAGCCCGACGTCGCGGCCCAGCGCATCCTCGCCGCGGTCGAAACCGATCGGCTCTACGCGTTGACACACGGCGATTTCGACGACAACGTCCGCCATCGGGCCGAGGGCATCCTCGCAGCACTGGGGTGACCGGTGCGACTCGAACATGGTTTTGGCCAGTGGCACCATCCACGGGCGGGTCTGGGTGAGGTCGTACGAAACCAGGCACGCGCAGACGGGGCACGAAATGCCCGAATGCACGGACTATATGTTTTCAAGTTCCCACCGTCAAAATAGTCAAGCACGTGAGCCGGGAAGTGCCCGCACAACCGGAGAGAGACCGAGCAATGTCAAAAAGCGACGAACGACCCGCGGTGAGCACCGGCGCGGGTTCCGGGCGGGGACGGGACATCGCACTGGGCCTGGCGGCCGTCGAGATCGAGCACCGCGTCGTTGAGGTCCACGGATTGCGGATGCGCCTGGCCGAGGCCGGCAGCGGTCCGCTGGTGGTGCTGTTGCACGGTTTCCCGGAGTGTTGGTATTCGTGGCGGCACCAGTTGCAGGCGCTGGCCGATGCCGGCTTCCACGCGGTCGCGCCGAACCAGCGTGGCTATCCAGGTACCGACTGCCCGGCTGCCGTCGCCGATTACACGATGCTGCACCTGGTCGGCGACGTGGTTGGGCTGATCGGTGCGCTCGGCGAGCAGAACGCGGTAGTGATTGGCCACGACTGGGGCGCCCTGGTGGCTTGGCATACCGCGCTGCTGCGCGCGGATCTGGTGCGCGGCGTCGGCGGGCTGAGCGTGCCGTTCTCCGCGCGCACGCCGGTGCCCACCCTGACCGCAGTGCGCAGCCGCTTCGGTGACAACGTCTACCTGCTGTATTTCCAACACCCGGGGGTGGAGAAGGACTTCGAGTCCGACCTGACGGAGTCGTTCCGGCGGTTGCTGTTCGGCGTCTCCGGCGATAACCCCCAGCTGCGCGGGCTGGTCCCGCAGGGCCAGCGCTTCTTCGACGGGTGGATCAGCCCGCAGGAGCTGCCCGCCTGGTTGTCCGAGCGGGATGTTGCCGCCTACGTCGAGGAGTTCGCCGAGTCCGGCTTTTTCGGCCCGTTGAACTGGTACCGCAACATCGACCGCAACTGGGCGCTCACCGCGCCCTGGGAGGGCGCCCGGATCACCTCGCCTGCTCTGTTCCTGGCCGGCGACCGGGACCCAGTGATGTCCTGGTACGACGCCTTGACGCTGGAGGCCTCGCTGCGCACCCTGGTCCCGAACCTGCGTCACTTCGAGCTGGTGCCCGGCGCCGGGCACTGGATCCAGCAAGAACGCCCGGAACTCACGAACGCTGCGCTGGTCGAGTTCGCGGCGGCCACGTCCTGATCAACTCGTGGCCGCGTCATGCCGGTCATCAGAGTCGACATACTGCCACTCCGATGACGCGAAGCCGTTCCTGACGAAATCGGATCAAGGATGTTCTCGTCAAGACCGACTCATGATGGAAGTACCCACCTGTGAGGACGCTCGCGGTGACAAGCGTGCCGGTATCAACGAGGGACCGCCTGTTCCCATCGGCGACCGGCATGGGGCAACGTAGTCACGCAGTTAGTCACCCGGGGCGAACGCCTTGAGCAGCGACGAAGACCAGCACCATCCGCGTGCACGACCCGATCCTCCCGGGGCCCTGACCGGTTTCCGCGGTCGACAGGTTAGTGCTACCGCGAGAGGCTGTTGAACGTGAGTGCAGCGGTCGATTTAGCAAGGGTTCTAACGTCATTGCAGGAGCCGTGGTCACCATGCACAGTGGCCGTGGTCAACGACTACGACATCCGCGTGGTGAAGACCAAGGGTGAGTTCACGCGGCACAGCCACCCCGACACCGACGAGTTCTTCCTCGTGTTGCGCGGCAGCCTGACGATCCGAATGGACGCCGGGGACATCGAGCTGGGGCCCGGACAGCTGTATGTCGTGCCTCGCGGCGTCCCGCACCAACCCGTCTCGGCCAAGGGCGCCGAGGTCGTGCTGATAGAACCGAGCTCCACAGTGAACACCGGCGACACCCCCAGCGATCTCACCGCAAAGCGGCAAGTCGTGGAGCAACCGCTAACGCAGTCCCGCTGATCGATCCTCTGCTGGGACCCGACAATCGGCATCCAGACGTCGGCGGATTGCCGTTGAAGTCTGAGGTGCCGTTAGAAGCTGCAAACCACCACATAGTCATCCAGGCTGAGTCACCGGGCGTGATGTCCGATCTCCATGTCGACCCGCTGGTAGCGCTCGACGTCCATTACAGAGTCGAGTACATGGTCCGCAGGGTAGCCGATGACCGCGCTTCATTTACTCGAGCGTAAGGCCAGGTCCGGGCGGCGATCGTGTGCGGCCGGCGCGGACCGCACACCAACCACGCCTGAGTCTGAGAAAACGCGTAGCGTGCCGCCATGCCTTCGAGCCTAGGCTCGAAGGCATGGAATTCCGCAGCCTTGGACGTACCGGAATGCAGGTCAGCCCGCTGTGTCTGGGGGCGATGATGTTCGGCGCGTGGGGTGAACCCGACCACGACACGTCGATCGCGATCATCCACCGCGCACTGGACGCCGGGATCAACTTCATTGACACTGCCGACATTTACTCCCAGGGCGAGTCGGAGGTCATCGTCGGCAAGGCGCTCGCCGGCGGCCGCCGCGACGACGTCATCCTGGCCACCAAGTTCCACGGTCAGATGGACGACCCGAGGGGCCAGTCCGGCGGCGACCCGAACAAGCGCGGCAACTCACGCCGCTGGATCGT
>DASQVB010000226.1:0-2334 GCA_035640975.1 Pseudonocardiaceae bacterium | reverse complement strand
CTGATCTCCTTGCGTGAGCAACCCACCGCCGGACCGGTGGTGGACTGGGTGCGAAGCCAGCTCCAGTCACCCCTACACCGGTGAGAGCCCGGGCGCAGCTTGTCGCCGAGTCCGGGCCTGACGGTGCTCGCCTGCGGTGGTCTTGCGCTGCTCCAATCGTGGTGCGCCAGACCGGTCCGCACCGGGTGCACTTGGTGCAGTCGGCAGGTGGCCCGCTGGGTGGCGACGAATTGGCGTTGGACGTCCACCTCAGCGTTGGCGCATCTGTGCAGGTGCGCTCGGCGGCGGCCACGGTGGTCCAATCGGGCAGCCTTCTTGCGCCGGCGCGGTGGACCGTAACTGCCGACCTCGCTGACGGAGCGATGCTGGACTGGTGCCCGGAGCCCACTGTGGTGTGTGACGGCGCCGAGCTGCACAGCAGCATGATCGTCACATTGCGGCGCGGCGCTCGGGCCGCGCTGCGGGAGGTGATAGTGCTCGGCCGTGCCGGTCAGCGCGGTGGGTGCTTCCGCGGTGAGTTCACCGTCGAGCGCGACGGTGTCCCGCTACTGGCGCACACCCTGCTGCTCGATGGAGCCGATCCGGTACTCGTCGGTCCCGCAGGCACCGGTGGTGCGCGCGTGGTCGGGATGCTGGCGGTCGTCGGAGAGGGCATCGAGGGGGCACCGCAGGACGGTGGGGAGCAGCCGGGACTGCGCTGGGCAGGCTCGGCGCTCGACGGTTCCGGTTGGCTGCTGTTAGCACTTGGCGACCGGGTCATCGATGTGATTGGTGTCCTCAACCAAACCGCGCAGAACGTGGATGTGCAACCAGCGGAGTTGCGCTGAGTCTGACCATCACTACAGCTCCCGAGCCAACCACAGAGCTGTATGGGTTGGGTCGGACAGCTCTGCGGTTGAGTTCGGGGCGTTGAGAACTCCCAAGATCGGTTAGTTCTTCTTTATCCGGCGCTGTGATGCAGGGTGCCGTCGAGGACGGTGACGGCGTGCCCGGTGAGGTGCACCCGGTCGCTGTGAACGGTGGTACGGATCCGGCCGGTACGGGCGGATGCCTGCAGTCCGGTGAGGCTGTCCCGGCCCAAGCGCTGCGACCAGTAGGGGGCCAGGGCGGTGTGGGCACTGCCGGTGACCGGGTCCTCGGGGATACCAGCTGCGGGTGCGAAGAAGCGCGAGACGAAGTCGTAGCCGCTGCCTGGGTCGACCGCTGGGGCGGTTGCAATGATCCCGCGAATGCTGTCTCGGCACGACAGGTGGGCCAGCGCGGTGAAGTCGGGGACCAGCGTGCGGACGCTTGCCTCATCGGAGAGCACGGCGAGCAGATCGCCGAGGGCGCCGGTGCTGTATGCGGTGTCGGGCTTGGCGTTGAGGGCTTCGGCGAGATCATCGGGAACAACTATTTCAACGGCGGGCGCGGCCGGAAAGTCCAACGTGACAGTGCCGTCATCGTGGGTATGGGCGATCAGGACTCCGCTGCGGCTGCTGAATCGGACACTGCCGGGGCTTCCGGAGTCGCTGCGCAAGGCATGTGCGGTGGCTAGGGTGGCGTGTCCGCACAGATCGACCTCGATGGTGGGGGTGAACCAGCGCAACGCCCAATCAGCGTCGACACCGTCGGCCACCGGGTGAGCGAAGGCGGTCTCGGACAGGTTCATTTCCGCGGCGACCTGCCGCATCCATGTCTCATCTGGCCAGGCATCGGCGTCGAGCAGGCAGACGGCCGCAGGGTTACCTGCGAATGGCCGATCGGTGAAGGCGTCGATAATCCGGATACGCATAAGAAAACCTTAAGCTGAGACAGAGGACTGCTCGCCCCACTTAGCCAGGTGACGTGACTGCAACTCGACGGTTACGGCACGGTCACAGTGGCGTCGTGTGATGATATGGACTCACTCGAGTGGGTGAGGCGCACCTAGGGTTCCGCCGCTGTCCCGTCAGCGGGTCTGGTCCGAGAGATGCAGGCGGGCGGTTCGCGGCCCGTTCCACGGCGGGACAAAAGCCCGGGAGGCCAGCCACGTCCGGCTGCCAAACGGCCGGGCGCCGTGGATGCGGAGGCCCATCGTGGACTTACATCACAACTACGGCCCGGAGGCGCGCCACGCGGTCAAAGCGGAAGCGGCGCTACCGACCGCGAAATGGGAGCAGGAAATCGCCCGCGGGCTCGAACTAGGCCTGCCGGGCGCTGACTCGATCGTCGACCGGCGGATCCCCACCTTCTCCCGTGGTGAGCTGCCGCATTTCGCCGGCATCAACACCTTCCTCAAAGCGCCTTACGTCGAGGACGTCCGCCGCTGCGGCGAGTACGACGTGGCAGTACTCGGGGCACCCTTTGACGGGG
>DASQVB010000225.1:0-19046 GCA_035640975.1 Pseudonocardiaceae bacterium | reverse complement strand
GGCCAGCCGATCGCCGCGACCCGCCGCGCGCTGGTGGTTTCGGAGACCGGACTGCCCAACCGCTACTACGTGCCGCTGCACGACGTCGCGGCCGAGCTGCTTGAGGTCTCACCGACCCACACGTACTGCCCGTACAAGGGACGCGCGTCGTACTACACCGTCGCAGGCGTGCCCGACGCCGCCTGGTCCTACCCCGAACCGATCGAGGAGATGCCCCGGCTGCGCGGACACCTGGCCTTCCACGGCAAGGGGGTCGAGGTCGTCGTCGACGGCGAGCGGATCGAGACCGGCATGCCGCCCCGGCCGGCCAACGTACAATGAGCCAGGTCCCGGTCACCTGACCTCCGGACTCAGGCCGGCTGCAATACGAGATCGCGGCAAGTCGTTACATGATCTTGACAGTGGCGGGTGGGCGAAGCGTCGCGGGCCATGGTGATGCAGGCTGGCCGCGATGTTTGTGATGCCGATCAGGCAGGGTGCAGTGAGAGCGAGAGTGGGCAAGGGCCCATGAACTGCGGCGCGTGACCGGTGCCGATGGCGAGGCGGTCTTCGTCGTAGCTGGCAGCCGCAGACCCAGCGAAGTTTCTTCCCGATGCTCCAGTGGCCGTGATCCGGGATGAATGGCAAGGTCGCCCGGGCGATCACCGTAAGCATGCGGCAAGCTTGCCGACCGCCGTCGGCGCGGTATGGAGTCTGCGCCCAGCGGTCGCCTGGTACGAGGCTGTCGCATCAGAGGTTGGTCTTGCGGTCATGGGTGTTGGGTGAGGGGGTGGGTCAGTCGGAGTTCGACGCGCGTAGCAGTTCGTCGAATTGTGATCCGGCATGTCCACCGGTCGGTCCAGGAGGTCGATGATGCGTTCGCTGGTTTACTTGGTGGCTTGCACACTTGACGGTTACATCACGGGCTTCGATGGTACCGTTGAGTTTTTTCCCCGTCGAGGGCCCGCTCATAGCAGACTTAATCGCAGAGTTCCCCGAGGTGATTCCCGGCCACCTCCGCGAATCGCTGAGCATCACGGCCGACAACCAGTGGTTCGACACGGTGTTGATGGGACGCTCCACCTATGAAGTCGGGCAGGCCGTCGGTATCACCAGTCCCTACCCGCATCTGCGACAGGTGCTCGTCTCGCGTTCGACCAGCTCACCACCCGACCCCGCGGTCGAGGTGATCGCCGATGGCACAGCCGCCTGGATACGGGCCTTAAAGACTGAGCCGGGAAAGGACATCTGGCTTTGTGGCGGCGGGCAACTTGCCGCCTCCTTGACAGACGACATCGATGAGCTGATCTTGAAGGTGAATCCGATCCTGTTGGGATCAGGCATCCCTTTATTCGCCGGCCCGATTGGTCCCCGCGCGGTCAACCTGACCGGCCACAAGATTTATCCAATGGTTTTGGTCTGATGCGCTACAGCTGAGAGTGCTCAGAACCACCCGGCGACTACCCCCGCCACCCCGCCCCAAGGGTCCCCCCGGGTCCTACACCGTCAGGTCCGGCGCTGACCGACCAAGGCTGAAGGATCGCGCGGCGGACTCTCTAAACGTACTCATCTGCCGATGAGCGAGCGTTACCCAAGGCCCTGCGATGGGTGGTGTTAGTTGTGTCGGTAACTTGCTCAATGGGCAAAGGGCTATCGAACCCTTCAGTCGATGCCGAAGAGCGGGCCGCGCACAACGCCAGTGAGCTAGTCCTGTCGGTGCATGCGCATAGCGTGTTCCTGCCAGAGCCGGAGAGTAGGAGAATATAGATGTTCGATCGCGATGTGGACTATCCGACCGCTGTCGCCAGCTACGACGACGAGGGTGTGGACGCGGCCATCGACTGGTGCTGCGAGCACATGGAGGACGGCGACACGCTGACCGTGTGGACCAGCCTGAAGTCCAACCTGCGCAACTGCTCGAAGCTGGAACGGCTCGTGAACCGGCACTCCAACGTCGAGCACGTCATCGGTAGAGGCGGCGGGTTCATTCGTGGCAACGGCCCGGTGGTGATGGCGTGGGCGGACATGGAGGACATCGGGAAGCTGGTGCAGTACGGCGGTCAGGGCATCCGTGCCTTGTGCGTCATCACCTGGAACGAAGACGCCATCAGGCCGTGGGTGTCAGCCGCACGGCCAACGGTCCTCGCTGACGGCTCGGCCTGGGAGGACTTGACGCCCGAGCTCGACCCTGTCGTCGCCGAGGCGATGAAGAGCCTCACCTTGACGGTCAACCACAACAACACCATCTCGGCAGGCTTCGGGAAGGACATGGTCGTGAGCAACCTGCTCGCATTGCACGACGCTGGCATCCGGATGGATGGTGAGGCGATGCAGGGCTGGGCCCTCGCAAACGGATGGTCTGGTAAGAACCCTGAGCGCTTGGCCAAGTACGTGGAGGACATCAACACAGGGAAGCGCCCGCGCTGTAGTCGCGTGCTCCGTGCAGACTACGTCGACGACCTTCGACGCCGAGCTGCGGAGGGCGAGTAGAACGGCCGTGAGCACCGACAGCCAGAACTTCTCCTTCCAGCACCCCAGGGCGCAGCTACTTGTTAGAATTAGAGGTTAGTCCGGTGCGGAACTCGACCACGTCGCCGTCGGCCATCACGTAGTCCTTGCCCTCCATCCGCACCTTCCCACCAGCCCGGGCCTGCGCCATCGATCCGGCCGCGATCAGATCGTCATAGGATACGATCTCCGCCTTGATGAACCCCCGTTGGAAGTCACTGTGGATCACCCCGGCGGCCTCGGGCGCGGTCGCCCCGGCTCGGATCGTCCACGCTCTGGATTCCTTGGGCCCGGCGGTGAGGTAGGTCTGCAACCCCAAGGTGTGGAATCCGACGCGCGCCAGCGCGTGCAGTCCCGGTTCAGATTGTCCGATCGAGTCCAGTAATTCCCGCGCGGACGCCGGGTCCAGTTCAAGCAGTTCGGATTCCACTTTGGCGTCCACAAACACCGCATCGGCGGGAGCGACCAGCTTGCGCAGCTCGGCTTGGTGCTCTGGATCGGTGAGCACACCTTCGTCAGCATTGAAGACATACACGAACGGCTTGAGGGTGAGCAGGCTGAACTCGGCGAGCGCGTGGAGGTCCAGCTCCGCGCGTGCGGCGAACAGCGTGCGCCCAGCGTCGAGTACCTCCCTGGCAGCCTGCGCGGCAGCCAACACGGCGCGCCGTTCCCGGGGATGGGTCCGCGCCTCTTTTTCCAGCCGAGGCAATGCGCGGTCCACGGTCTGCAGATCGGCCAGCACCAACTCGGTCTCGACGGTGGCGATGTCGTCGGCCGGGTCGATCCGCCCGTCGACGTGGAGTACGTCGGGGTCGTCGAAGACGCGCACGACCTGACAGATCGCGTTGGCTTCGCGGATGTTGGCGAGGAACTTGTTGCCCAGCCCGGCGCCCTGCCAGGCCCCGGCCACGATCCCCGCGATGTCAACGAACGACACCGTCGCCGGCACCACCTTGGCGCTGCCGAAAAGCTCAGCCAACCGCCCGAGACGTTCATCGGGCAGCGGCACTACCCCGACGTTGGGCTCGATGGTGGCGAACGCATAGTTCGCCGCGAGCACGTTATTGCGGGTCAGCGCATTGAATAGGGTGGATTTGCCGACGTTGGGCAGCCCGACAATGCCAAGGGTGAGGCTCACGGGACGTCGAGTCTAGGCCACTGAGTCTCTCGGCCACTGAGCCCGATCGTCCCACCGACCAGTCAACCGTCAGTAGCCGTAGCCGCCACCGCCGTCCTGTTGCTCGGTGCTGCCCTGGCCCGGATCGGAGGCCGAGCCGTCGTTGCAGCCGGCCAGCGCGAGGGAGACTGCGGCGATGGCCGCCAGCACCGCGGCGCGCCACCGTGTGCTACCAGTCGATGTCATGGCGGCACACTAGGGACGTCAAGGTCGGTTGGGTGCCGCCGAATGGTCCAACCACGAAGCGTCAACCCACTTCGCTGTCGGTGTCTGATTTCCGCCAGTACCGCACCTGCCGGACTGGCACGATCGAGACCGTGCTGCTCGACCACGACCACTGTTATCGAGTCATCTCCTCGCGCGACGCCCGGTTCGACGGCTGCTTCGTCGTCGCCGTGCGAACCACCGGCATCTACTGCCGGCCGTCCTGCCCTGCGGTGACGCCCAAACCGTGCAACGTCGTCTTCCTGCCCACCGCCGCGGCCGCCCAGCTCGCCGGCTACCGGGCCTGTCGTCGCTGCCTGCCCGACGCCGTGCCGGGTTCACCGGAGTGGAACCTGCGAGGAGACTTGGTGGCCAGGGCGGTACGGCTGATCGCCGACGGCGTGGTCGAGCGCGAGGGAGTGCCCGGGCTGGCCGCCCGGCTGGGCTACTCCACGCGTCAACTCAACCGGGTACTCACCGCTGAACTGGGTGCCGGAGCGCTCGCCTTGGCCAAGGCGCACCGGGCACAGGCCGCGCGGGTGCTCATCGAAACCACCACGCTGCCGCTGGCGGACGTCGCATTCGCTGCCGGGTTCGCCTCGGTGCGCCAGTTCAATGACGCGGTGCAGGCGATCTATGCCACTACCCCGACCGACCTTCGCCGGCATGCGACGCCCCAGCCGACGCCGGGGGCCCTGACGCTGCGGCTACCGTTTCGAACTCCGATGAACGGCGCAGGCCTGCTGGACTTCTTCGCGGCCCGGGCCATCCCCGGCGTGGAGTGTGCTGGCGACCACTGCTACGCCCGGACGCTGCGGCTGCCGCACGGGCTCGGTGCGGCAGCGGTCCGCCTGACGCCCTCGCACTGGGACTGCACCCTGCGGCTGGCTGACCTGAGAGATCTGCCGGTCGCGGTGAGCCGGCTGCGCAGGCTGCTCGACGCCGACGCCGACCCATGCGCCGTGGACGAGGTCCTCGGGGCCGACCCGGCGCTGGCCACAGCGGTGTCTGAACGACCCGGGATCCGGGTGCCAGGCACCGTTGACGGCGCCGAGACGGTGCTGCGCGCCGTGCTCGGACAGCAGGTGACAGTGGCGTCCGCGCGAACTGCCGCAACCCGGCTGGTCGCGGCATTGGGCGAGCCAGTGCCGGTCGAGTTGGCGCTGGGTAGCGAGAACACCATTTCTCGGCTGTTCCCCGCACCGGCGGCGATCGCTCAGAACGCCGCCGAGGTACTCACCGGGCCGCGGCGCCGAATCGAGACGGTCCGGGCCACCGCGGCGGCGCTGGTCGCAGGTGATCTGGTAGTCGACCCGGGCCGCGATCCCGACGAACTCCGGCAAGAACTCGAGGCGATCCCAGGGATCGGCCCGTGGACGGCCGGCTACGTGACACTGCGGGTGCTGGGTGCCACTGACGTGCTGCTGGACACCGATCTCGCGATCCGGCACGGCGCGGCCGCGCTGGGGCTGGCCTCCGATGCCGACGAGCTGCGGCGCTGGTCCCGGCGCTGGCGACCTTGGCGTTCCTACGCCGGAATGCACCTATGGCGGGCAGCTGCCACCCGACCACGACGAACGGAGCGCACGGCATGACCTTCACTTCCACTATGGATACTCCCATCGGTCCGTTCACAGCCGTCGTCGACACCGACGGCGCGGTGCTCGCGGCAGGTTGGACAGCGCAGCCAGATAACCTGCTGCCGCTGATAGCGCCCGAGCTACGGCCGACCTCCGTGGTGCACCGCACGAACCTGGGAGCGGTGAGCACCGCGGTGATCGCCTACCACCGAGGAGACCTCACCGCGATCTGCGACGTGCCGGTACGGCAACGCGGGGGTGAGTTCCTCGAGCACGCCTGGCAAGTGCTGCGCGCAGTCCCGGCCGGCGCGCCGGTGAGCTACACCGAACTGGCCACCAAGTCCGGCCGACCGCAGGCAGTGCGCGCGGCGGCGGCCGCCTGCGCGCGCAACCCCGCGGCGCTGTTCGTCCCGTGTCACCGCGTGCTGCGCAGTGACGGCTCGCTGGGCGGTTTCCGCTGGGGCCTACCCGCCAAGCGCTGGCTACTGATTCACGAGTCCCGTTGACGAGTCCAGCTGAGCCTCGGGTGATGCGCCTCCGGCGGCGCGCCTTGCCGATTCTGTCAGGGGGCTGTTGCAGTCTGTGACGCGTGGATTACTCAGTGCTCATCGCTCTGCTCGTTGGCCTCGCGGTCGGGTCGCTGATCAGCTGGCTACTGACCGCTGCGGGTCGTCGTGCCGCGGTAGCCGAGGCCGGCCGGACCGCGGACGCCGCCAGGGCGGCCATTGAGGCCGAACTCGCTGCGGTTCGCCGTGACGGTGAGAGCGCCGCAGCCGCCAGGGACACCGAGTGCGCCCGGGCCGAGCAATTCCGCAGGCGTGCCGAGGAGGCCGGTGAGCGGGCCTCGGCGGCGCAGGCGGAGCTTGCCGGTGTCCGTGCTGCCCTGGACACCGAACGGTCCGCCACGGCCGACCGAGAACAGCTGCTGACTCGCCGCGAAGCCGAACTCAAGGACAGCTTCCAGGCGCTGTCCGCCGAGGCGCTGTCCCGCAACAACGAGGCGTTCGTCCAGCTCGCCGAGGCGCGGCTGGCCCAAGTGACAGCAGCCCTGTCGGCAAAGTCCGACGGTGACGCGGTGCAGCGCCAGCAGGCCATCGAGGGGCTTCTCGGTCCAGTCACCCAGACCCTGCACCGGCTCGACGGTCAGCTGCGCACTGTGGAGAAGGAACGCGAGGCCGCCTACGCCGGGCTGCGCGAGCAGGTAGGAGCAATGCACCGCACGTCCGAGCTGCTCCAAAGCGAGACCAGACAGCTGGTCACCGCGTTGCGTGCTCCGCAGGTGCGCGGTCGGTGGGGCGAGATGCAGCTGGAACGAGTCGTGCAGCTGGCCGGCATGGTCGAGCACTGCGACTTCTCCCGACAGGTCACTGCCACCGACGCCAGCGGCGACGACGATGCCGTGGTGCGGCCCGACCTGGTCGTACACCTCGCCGGAGGCAAGCACATCGTGCTGGACGCCAAGGTGCCCTTCGGGGCATATCTGGAGGCCGTCGACGCGACCGATCCGGACCGCCGGACCGACCGGCTGGCCGCGCACGCCCGCCACCTGCGTGGGCACGTCGATGCACTGGCGCACAAGTCCTACTGGCAGCGTTTCGACGCCACCCCGGAGTTCGTGGTGCTGTTCGTCCCCGGTGACCCGTTCCTGGAGGCGGCGCTGCAGTCCGACCCTGCCCTGCTCGAGCACGCTTTCGAGCGCAACGTGGTGATCGCGACCCCGACCACGTTGATCGCGCTGCTGCGCACGGTGGCCTACACCTGGCGACAGGAGGCACTGGCGCGCAACGCGGCACAGGTTCACGACCTGGGCCGGGAGCTGCACTCCCGGCTGGCCACCATGGGTGGCCACGTGGCACGCCTGGGTAAGCAGCTCGGTGGCGCGGTCGACGCCTACAACCGCACGGTCAACTCGCTGGAGTCACGAGTACTCGTCACCGCCCGCCGCTTCGGCGAGCTCGACGTGGTCTCCGAGCAACTCGACCCGCCCGAGCAGGTCGAACGTAGTCCGCGCACCGTGCAAGCAGTGGAGCTCGTCGCGTCCGCGGCGGACTCGCTCATCGCGCTGGATCCCGGACGTCGTGAGCCGGATGGCCACGGCGAGGACTGGAGATGGGTCAGCGAGGTGCTGCACCAGGAGCAGGACGAGGAACCAGAACGGTCTACGGTGAACCAGTGACGACAACCCAAGCCCGAAGCGCCCCTCGGGGCGGGCGTTGGGACGAGTGTTCGCTGCTGTCCGACCGTCCCGGGGCGCCGTGGTGGGCTGCTGTCCTGTCCGCGTTGGGACTCACCGCGGTGGGCGTGTTCGCCGATATCGAGCGGCTCAACCGGCTGGGCATCGTGTTCCAGGCCTGCTATTTCGTCGGCTGCCTGCTGGCGGTGGTGATGGTTCAGCGCAAGGGGCTGTTCGGGCCGATGGTGCAGCCTCCCTTGATCCTGGCGATCGCGGTACCCGGCGTTGTTCTGGCAGCCGGCTCACTACCCAGCGGTGGGGGCATGATGGCTACCGCGCTCGCTGTCGGCACCCCTTTGATCAACGGCTTTCCCACCATGGCGATCACCACCGGTCTTGTCCTGGCCATCGGAGCCTTCCGGCTGGTCAACCAGCGACGACCGAGCGCGCGCCGCACCACCTGAGCGCCCGGAGCGCTAGTCGCCTGCGGCAGGGGCGATGCTGGAGATCGAACGTTTGAGGCCCCGCGGCAGCGAGAACACCAGCTTCTCCTCTGCTGTGGTGATCTCCTGCACCTCGGTGTACTCATGCTCGGCAAGGAAGTCCAGCACGCCGCGGACCAAGACTTCGGGCACCGAAGCGCCACTGGTCACACCGACGGTGTGCACGCCCTGCAACCAGGACGAGTCGATCTCCCGCGCATAGTCGACCAGGTATGCCGCCCGGGCACCGGTGGCCAGCGCAACCTCGACCAACCGCACTGAGTTGGAAGAGTTGCGCGACCCTATGACCAGGACGAGATCACAGTCGGCGGCCATCGCCTTCATCGCTACCTGCCGGTTCTGCGTGGCATAGCAGATGTCGTCGCTGGGTGGGTCGGTCAACTGCGGAAAGCGCTCCTTGAGCGCAGCCACGGTCTGCATGGTCTCGTCTACCGACAGCGTGGTCTGGGATAGCCACACCACC
This sequence comes from Pseudonocardiaceae bacterium, assembly GCA_035640975.1. GTDB lineage: Bacteria > Actinomycetota > Actinomycetes > Mycobacteriales > Pseudonocardiaceae. Next base: position 10,459 of record DASQVB010000225.1, on the reverse strand, counting down.
CGGGATGGATCATGCACGATCACCGAATCCACCGCCTCGGGGCCATCGACGAGTTGGATCTGCAGGGGCGCCTCACCGGCGGTGCCCTCGACCTCCTCGTGACCTTCGTGACCGATCAGCAGGATGTCGTAGCCGTCCCGGGCGAACCGCTTGGCCTCCTGGTGCACCTTGGTCACCAGCGGGCAGGTGGCGTCGATGGTGCGTAGGCCGCGCGCAGTGGCCTGTTCGTGCACCGCTGGGGCGACTCCATGCGCGGAGAAGACCACGATGGCACCCGCAGGCACTTCGTCGGCCTCGTCGACGAAGATCACTCCACGGTCCTGCAAGGTCTCCACGACGTGCCGGTTGTGCACAATCTGCTTGCGTACGTACACCGGCGACCCGTGCGCCTCGAGAGCCTTCTCGACGGTGACCACCGCGCGATCGACGCCGGCGCAGTACCCGCGGGGCTTGGCGAGCAGCACACGCTTGGTCATGCCTCTACCCTAGCTACCATGAGCACCTTGCCGTTGCCAGTGCGGGCCGCGATGGGTCTGGCGGTCACCGCCGTGGAACAGGCCCGCAAGTTCCCCGAGCAGCTCAGTGAACTACCTGTCACCGCGGCCAGCCGAGCCGTGCAGGCCGCGATGCGGGTGCAGCAGCGGGTCACCGAACTGGCTATCAAGGGCGACGAGGTATGCGCGCTGTTCCAACCGGTGGAAGAGACACCACCGTGGGCCCGCTTCGATGAAGACGACGAGCCCGGTGCGCCGGGCACCAGAAACGGCACCGCAGGACCTGCGCGCGAGTTCGGCAGGGCCGCCGACGGCGCAACGCCCACTGCGGTAACCCCCGGTTCCGGCGCCGGCCACGGCACCGCAGCGAAAGCGTCCGGCGAGATCGATGAGGCCGATGTCGCCCGCGCCATGACAACTGCGCCCCCGCCCGCAGCCGACGCCCAACCCAGGAACGCCGCCCCCGCCGAATTCGCAGACGCCGGCGTGGCCCGGTCCGCGATCCGCCCGCCACCGGCGTTACCCCACTATGACGACATGTCGTTAGCCCAGCTGCGCGCCAAGCTGCGAACGCTGTCACTAGCCGAGCTCACCGAACTGCTGGAGTACGAGCACGCGCACTCCGACCGCGCCGCGTTCGTGACCATGCTGTCCAACCGGATATCCACGGTTCGCGCCAAATGATCGGATGTCCGTGACGGACCCGGCCACCACGCCGGAAGCGCCCTGGCCGGTTCGCACGGTGGCACGCAAGATCGCGGCTTGGATCGACCGGCTGGGTGCGGTCTGGGTCGAAGGGCAGATCACCCAGGTATCCGCCAGGGCAGGTACTGGAACAGCGTTTCTCACGTTGCGCGATCCGGTCGCTGACGTCTCGTTGACCTTGACCTGCCTGGTGGCACTGGTGCGGGACAGGCAGCCGCCACTGGCCGACGGCAGCCGGGTCGTGGTGCACGGCAAGCCGTCGGTGCACCTCGGCCGTGGCACGCTGAGTTTGCGAGTCGACGAGATCCGCGCAGTCGGCATCGGCGAGCTGTTGGCCCGCATCGAGCGGCTCCGACGGCTGCTTGACGCGGAAGGCTTGTTCGATCCCCGCCACAAACGCCGGCTGCCGTTGCTACCCGGTTGCGTCGGGCTGATCACTGGCCGGGCCAGTGCGGCCGAGCGTGACGTGCTCAGCAACGCCACCGCCCGCTGGCCCGCAGTGCACTTCCGGGTGCAGAACGTGGCGGTGCAGGGACCGCTCGCGGTTGGCCAGATCATCGACGCACTCACCGTGCTCGACGCCGACCCCGCGGTGGACGTCATCGTGCTGGCTCGAGGCGGCGGCAGCGTGGAGGACCTGCTGCCGTTCTCCGACGAGGCGCTGTGCCGCGCAGTATCAGGATGCCGGACCCCAGTGGTCGCTGCGATCGGCCACGACCCGGACACTCCGCTGGTGGACCACGTGGCGGACAAGCGCTGCTCCACGCCGACCGATGCCGGCAAGTGCGTGGTGCCCGACGTCGCAGAGGAGTCCACCCGGCTACGACAACTGCGCGACCGCTGCCGGCGTGCCCTCCATGGCTGGGTGGACCGGGAGCGGCAGCTACTTGGCGCGCTGCGCAGCCGTCCGGTGTTGGCCAACCCGATGCGGCCGCTCGACGAGCACGGCCGGGTTGTCACCGACCTGCGTGCTCAGGCGGACCGGGCCGTACTCGGTGGGTTACGAGCGGCGCAGGAGCGGCTTGAGCACACCGCCGCCCGCCTGACGACCCTCGGTCCGGCAGCCACCCTCGCCCGGGGCTATGCAGTGGTCCAACGAGTGGATGGCCCGGTGCAAGGTCACGTGCTCCGGTCGGTGGCCGACGCACCCGAGGGCACCGTGGTGCGGGTGCGGCTGTCCGATGGGGCCCTGCAGGCGGTGGTGACCGGTGGCCGATGATGACGCAGTGAGCCACACCGACGATCCGACCATGCTGGGCTACGAGGCCGCCCGGAACGAACTGGCCGAGGTGGTGCGCGTCCTGGAGGCGGGCGGGCTGACGCTGGAGGACTCGCTGGCGCTGTGGGAGCGCGGCCAGCAGCTCGCCGCAGTCTGCGAACGGCACCTCGCCGGTGCCCGGGAGCGAATCGAGTCCGTGATCATCGCTCGCGAACAGCATGATGCACAACCATTGACGGAGCCCGAAACCAAGGCCTGATGGCAGGATCGGGGTTGCGCAGTCAACTCCGGGAGGGCCCATGAGTACTTCGTCGACTCCACGTCAAGACTCGAAGCGCGAGGAACCTGACCGCAACCTCGCCATGGAGCTGGTGCGGGTCACCGAGGCTGCGGCGATGGCCGCCGGCCGCTGGGTCGGCCGCGGCGACAAGAACGGCGGTGACCAGGCGGCAGTAGACGCGATGCGCAAGCTGGTCGGCTCGGTGTCGATGCGCGGCGTTGTGGTCATCGGCGAGGGCGAGAAAGACGAAGCGCCGATGCTGTTCAACGGCGAGGAGGTTGGCAACGGGCAGGGCCCCGAATGCGATGTCGCGGTCGATCCGATCGACGGCACCACGCTGATGAGCAAGGGCATGCCCAACGCTCTGGCGGTGCTCGCGGTGTCCGAGCGGGGCTCGATGTTCGATCCCTCCGCGGTGTTCTACATGGAGAAGATCGCCACCGGGCCGGAGGCCGCCGAGGTGATCGACCTGTCCGCGCCGGTGGCGGAGAACATCAAGCGGGTCGCCAAGGCCAAGCGGATGGATATCTCCGACATCACCGTGTGCATTTTGGACCGGCCGCGACACGACGACCTGGCACGCCAGATTCGCGAGGCGGGCGCCCGCATCACGTTCATCACCGACGGCGACGTCGCGGGCGCGATCGCCGCAGCCCGCTCGGGCACCGGCGTGGACCTGTTGATCGGCATCGGTGGTACCCCCGAGGGCATCATCAGCGCGGCAGCACTGCGTTGTATGGGGGGTGCGATCCAGGGCCGGTTGTGGCCCCGAGACGACGCTGAGCGCCAAGCGGCGCTGGACGCCGGGCACGACCTGGATCGGATTCTCACCACCGAGGACCTGGTCCGCGGCGACAACGTCTTCTTCTGCGCGACCGGGATCACCGATGGGGAGCTGCTGCGCGGAGTGACCTATCGCGCAGGTGGGTGCAGCACGCAGTCCATCGTGATGCGCTCCAAGTCCGGCACTGTGCGAATGATCGACAGCTACCACCGGCTGACCAAGCTGCGCGAGTACGCCTCGGTGGACTTCGACCAGCTCCCCCGGATCGTGGAGTAGTTCGGCGGGTCCCACACTGCCGCTATGACCAAGCAGCAGTACCGGATCGAACGCGACACCATGGGCGAGATTGCGGTACCGGCCGAGGCGCTGTACCGCGCGCAGACCCAACGCGCCGTAGCCAACTTCCCGATCTCCGGACGCGGCCTGGAACGTTCCCAAATCCGCGCTCTTGGCCTGGTCAAGGCCGCCTGTGCGCGGGTGAACGCCCAGCTCGGGACGCTGGATCCCACCCTCGCCGAGGCAATCGCGTCGGCCGCCGACGAGGTCGCGGCCGGCGAGCATGACTCCCACTTCCCGGTTGACGCGTTCCAGACCGGCTCGGGCACCAGCTCGAACATGAACGCCAATGAGGTGATCGCCACATTGGCGAGCCGTACTGCCGGCGTCGACGTGCACCCCAACGACCATGTCAACGCGTCGCAGTCGTCCAACGACGTGTTCCCGACCACGATCCACCTCGCTGCCGCTGAGGCCGTCGCACATCAGGTGATACCCGCGCTGGTGCACCTGGCGTCGGCCCTGACCCGGAAGTCGCAGGACTGGGCGGACGTGGTGAAAGCGGGCCGCACGCACCTGATGGACGCGGTACCGATCACACTCGGTCAAGAGGCAGGGGGCTGGGCAGCACAGGCCCGGTACGGCGCCGAGCGGCTGGCGAGTTGCCTGCCCCGGTTGGGTGAGCTGCCCATCGGCGGCACCGCGGTGGGCACCGGGCTCAACACCCCGGCGGGCTTCGGTGCGGCCGTCGTCGAGCAGCTGCGCCGTTCCACCGGCCTGGACGTGCTCACCGAAGCCCGTGATCACATCGAGGCGCAGGCCGCCCGGGACGGTCTGGTCGAGTGCTCCGGCGCGCTGCGTACCGTCGCCGTCTCGCTGTTCAAGATCGCCAACGACATCCGGTGGCTGGGCTCCGGTCCCCGCACCGGCCTTGCCGAGCTGCGCCTGCCTGACCTTCAGCCCGGCTCGTCGATCATGCCCGGCAAAGTCAACCCGGTGATCTGCGAGGCGACCATGATGGTCGCTGCACAGGTGATCGGCAACGACGCGTGCGTGGCGTTCTCCGGCTCGCAGGGCAACTTCGAGCTCAACGTGATGATGCCGGTGATGGCCCGAAACCTGCTGGAGTCCGCCCGGCTGCTCACCGCCGCTGCCCGGCTGCTCGCTGACAAGGTAGTCGAGGGTACCGAGGCCGACGTCGAGCGCTGCCGTGAGTATGCCGAGTCCTCCCCCGCCATCGTGACCCCACTCAACCGCTACCTCGGCTATGAGGAGGCCGCCTCGATCGCCAAGCAGGCGCTGCTGGAACGACGCACTATCCGCGACGTGGTGCTTGCGCGTGGCCACGTCGAAAACGGCACCCTTACTCTCACCCAACTAGACGAAGCCCTAGACGTCCTGAGCATGACCCACCGCCCCCCCACCTCGCCACATGGATGCTTGTAGCTGTCACCGGGCGGCCTAGCACAGCGATAAGCATCCATGTGTCAGTCTCAGGAGATGTTGCTGCGGGAGGTGGTGGCGAGGTCGGCGGAGGTGGCGGCTGCCCGGTCTCGCAGGGCCAAGGTGCAGTCGCTCGCGACGCTGCTGAATGCCGCCACAGATCCCGGCGAGCTCGACCTCGTCGTCGGTTTCCTGACCGGGGAACCCCGGCAGGGTCGGTTCGGGATCGGCTGGTCCACGCTGGCTGCTCTGCAGCTGGGCGCACCAGAGATTGCGGTGCCTGCGCTCACCGTGCGGGCGGTCGACGAGGGATTGGACGCGATCGCCAGCACTACTGGCACCGGATCTGCCGCGCGCCGACGCAGCCTGCTGGTCGGCCTATTCGCCCGCGCCACCCCACATGAGCAGCGGTTTCTTGTCAGGCTGCTCACCGGTGACCTTCGTCAGGGCGCACTGGAAGGCATCATGCTCGAGGCGGTGGCCAGCGCCGCTGGGGTGCCCGCCGACGCGGTGCGTCGCGCGTTCATGCTCTGCGGCCGGCTGCCCGATACCGCCGTCGCTGCGATGGCCGGTGGTGAGACGGCGCTGGGCACGTTCCGTCTGGAGGTGGGCCGGCCGGTGCGTCCGATGCTGGCGGCCCCCGCCGATTCCCTGGACGCCGCACTGGCCGAGCTGGGCGAGGTGTCGGTCGAATACAAACTCGACGGAGCTCGGATTCAAGTTCACCGCGATGGTGAGGCAGTGCGGGTGTGGACCCGGACCTTGCGGGAGATCACCCGGATTGTGCCGGAGTTGGCGGCCTTGGTGCGCGGGTTGCCGTGCTCCTCGGTGGTGCTCGATGGCGAGACACTCGCCCTGACCGACGAGGGCCGGCCGCGACCCTTCCAGGAGACGATGGGCATCTTCGGAGCCGCTGACGGCAGCGGTCTGCAGTGCGGCTTCTTCGACTGCCTGCACTTAGATGGCCGGGACCTGCTCGACGCGCCGCTCACCGAGCGACTGACCGCGTTGGAAGCCGTCGCAGGACGGTACCGGATTCCCTCTGTACAGCAGGCGGACATGGCCGTCGAACTCTTCGACACGGCGCTGGCGGCGGGGCACGAGGGGGTGATGGTGAAGTCGCTGCATGCACCATATTCGGCCGGGCGGCGCGGTCGGGCCTGGCAGAAGGTGAAGCCGGTGCACACCCTGGATCTGGTGGTGCTGGCCGCGGAGTGGGGGCACGGGCGGCGCCGTGGCTGGCTTTCCAATCTGCACCTCGGCGCGCGCGATCCCGATGGTGGTGCACCGGTGATGGTCGGCAAGACCTTCAAGGGTTTGACCGATCAGCTGCTGACCTGGCAGACGCAGGCGCTGCAGGACATCGCCGTGCAGGACGTCGCCCAGCGAGCCAGCCAGCACGTCGTGCACGTCCACCCCGAACTCGTCGTTGAAATCGAACTGGACGGGGTGCAGGTCTCGTCCCGGTACCCGGGCGGGGTGGCATTGCGGTTTGCCCGCGTGCTGCGGTACCGGTCGGATAAAAACGCGAGCGACGCCGACACCATCGACGCCGTGCGCGCCCTGCTGACCATTTCACGTTAGTGGGGCAATCTCCCATCGCCGTGACTATGCAACCCAATTGATTTCCCAGCCTCTGGAAAGGCCGTCCGCGCACCACCTAGAGCGCGGACGGCCCCTCGTCCCAAGCGCTGTTATCTGACATGTGCTGGTGGCGGATTGTCTTCGCACACTACGGTGCTGCCATAGCCAGGCAGCTGGTCGTCTCGAACCCAGCCCTGATCTCCAGTGGATACGTTGCGGACGAAAGTCCACGTGCCACCGTCTCCGGGGAGGTAGCAGAGGTAATCGGCGCTCTGGTCGTGCAGCCCCTGGCCCTTCTGTATGCAGCTATTGCTGGGACCACTGCGCAAGGTCACAGTATTGGCCGGGAAGTTCGTCCAGGGCTGATTGTCCTTGTTTGGATAGCTGATGCCGCATGACACCGTGTTGGAAGCGCCCACTCCGGGGCCCTTCTGCGGTGGTGTCGGCTGTGCGCTTGCCGGCACTGCCATGGCCAGTGTGGCCGTGGCCGCAGCCAGCACCGAACCAACCACGCGTGCGGAGGTCCAAGACATACTGAAATGCCCCTCTCTATCATCTCGTGGAATCCCAGGTCCCCCGCCCGACTATCTCCCTGGGATCGGAAGCTAGCGCGATAGCGACTACGGTAGTGGTCCCGCTTTCCTCCCGGTTTCCTTGCGGTTGCTGCCGTCCACGGACGGTGGCTCGACGCGTGCGGCGCGTGACTGTGAGGGGCGCGTGTGGTCAGCGAGTCGGGCCTGCACACCGATCGAGGGAACATCCGGTTACTAACTGGTGCCATATGGCTACACTCGGTGCCAATCTGGCTGGGGGTGAGAATGGACTTCGAGGTGCTCGGCCCGTTGCGGGTTCGGCACGGTGGGCAGCTGGCCCGGCTGTCCGCGCCGATGTCTCGTACAGTGCTCGGGGTCCTGCTCACCCGGGCGAACACACCCGTGCCGGTGGACGTTCTGGTGGATGCGCTGTGGGCTGGGCAGCGGGATCCGCGCGCGGCCAAGAAGCTACAGCTGCACGTGCATCGGTTGCGGCGAATCCTCGACGATCCGACGCGGATCCGCTTCGAACACGGTGGGTACACACTGCAGGTACACCCGGGCGAGCTTGATGCTGAGCGATTCGAGTCCGCGCTCGTCGAAGGCACCGCCGCCAGCGAGCCAGCCCGAGCGGTCGCACTGCTGCGCATGGCACTAGGACTGTGGCACGGAGAGCCCTTCAGCGATGTCACCGATCTGCCGCTGCTGCGTGCCGAGGCCGACCGGCTGGCCGAGCGCCGGCTGGCGGGCCTTGCCCAGCTTTACACCGCCGAGCTGGCCTGCGGCAATGCCAATGCGATCATTCCGGAACTCGTCGAGTTGGCTGCGCGCCACCCGATGCGGGAACAGCTGCAGGGACTGTTGATGACCGCGCTGTACCAGGCAGGCCGGCAAGCCGAGGCGCTGGCGGTCTATCACCGCACCCGGGGTGCGCTGGTCGAGCAGCTCGGATTGGAGCCCAGTAACGAGCTGCAACGTCTGGAGCACGCGATCCTGACCGGGGACCCGGTGTTGGAGGTCCCGACGACACCCGCCATCACCCCGGCACAGTTGCCCGCCGATATCCCCGACTTCACCGGACGAAAAGCCCAGCTCGCCACGGTGCAGCATCTGGCCGCCGCAGCGGATCGGCGCGGAGCGGTGCTCGTTGCCATCACCGGTAAGGCCGGGGTGGGAAAGACAACCCTGGCAGTGCATGCCGCACACCGGCTGCGGGTGCACTACCCCGATGGGCAGCTGTTCGTGAATCTTCGTGGCGTGCAGGCCCGTCCACTGGCACCGGCGGACGTGCTGGCCCGATTCCTGCGTTCGCTCGGGGTGGACCGCGCAGCGATTCCTGACGACGTCGAGGAACGGGCCGCCTTGTATCGCAGCCGGCTGGCCGACCGGCGGCTACTCATCGTGCTGGACAATGCGGCATGCGAGGCTCAGCTGCGACCGCTGCTGCCAGGCACCCCCGGTTGCGCGGTGCTCATCACCAGCCGGATGCGCTTGGCCGGTCTGAACGGCTCTCGGCTGGTCGATCTGGACATTCTCGAAGCCGATCAGGCCGTCGAACTGCTGGCCCGGGTTGCCGGGCCGCTACGGGTGGCGGCCGAACCTGGTGCAGCCAGAGAGATCGTGCGGCTGTGCGGGTTCCTGCCGTTGGCGGTCCGGATCGCCGGAGCGCGGCTGGGTGCTCGACCGCACTGGCGGCTGGACCGCCTCGAGGCTGACCTCGCCGATGAACACCACCGGCTTGACCAGCTGCGGCTCGGAGATCTGGAAGTGCGAGCCAGCCTGGCGCTGAGCTACCAAAGCCTGGACGCTACGGCCCGGCGCGCGTTCCGTCGGCTGGGGCTGCTGGAAATCCGCGACTTCGCGCCCTGGGTCACCGCAGCGTTGCTCGACATCCCGCAGACCCAAGCGGAGGAACTCGTCGACACCCTGGTCGACATGCAGCTGCTCGATGTGGCCGGGCGCGATGCCACCGGAGCGCTACGTTACCGCTTCCATGATCTGCTTCGCGCCTACGCCCGAGAAGTGGTCGCCGCGGAGGAAACCGACGCCGACCGGCGTGCCGCGTTGGATCGGGCGTTCGGGGGTTGGCTGGTCCTGGCCGAAGAAGCCGGGCAGTGCATGGCAGGTGCCGCCTTCGCCGTGACGTTCGACCCCGGAACCTGCTGGCGACCGGACGAGTCAGTCATCAGCTCGGTGGTCGCCGACCCCTCCGGTTGGTTCGAGGCCGAATGGGCAGCACTGGTGGGCGCCGTCGATCAGGCTTACTCGGTTGAATCGGATCAGATCGGCTGGGCGTTGGGCGTCCGGCTCGCCAGATTCTTCCTCGTTCGGGAGTACTACGACGACTGGCGGCACGTCTGCGAGCTCATGCTCGCCGGCGCCCGGCGAGCGGCCAGCGGCGGCCGGGAGAGGATGGCGCTGAACGGTCTGGGTGAGCTGTCCCGGCTTCAGCACCGTCTCGACGAAGCGCTGGAAGGCTTCCGGCAGACTCTCACCGCGTGCGGCGCTACCGGTGACCGGCCCGGTCAGACCCTTGCCACCTGGCGCAAAGGCGCTGTCCCCAAACCCCGCCACTTCGACGAGGCGCTGCCTCGTCTGGAACAGGCCTTGACCCACCTGCGCGAGTTGGCTGACCGCCACAGCGAGGCATCGGCGCTGCGCAAGCTTGGCACCGTGCACCGGCTGCAGCGGTGCTACGAGAAGGCGGCGCGCTGCTTCCAACAGGTTCTGGACGCGCTTGACCAGTTTGGGAAACCCCTCCACAGCGGGGTTCGGGTGCCGCCCGGGGGCCTGAGGTTGGCGGCTCTTCAAGGCACCCCGCACGCGGGTTGGTAGCCCTTGAAGAGCCGCCGGTGTCCTCGGCGGGAGTCAGTGCGCGTAATCCTCCAGCATCTCGGTAACCAAGGCCGCGATCGGTGAGCGCTCCGACCGGGTGAGGGTGACATGGGCGAACAGCGGGTGCCCTTTCAGCTTCTCGATCACCGCGGCGACGCCATCGTGTCGACCTACCCGCAGGTTGTCTCGCTGCGCGACGTCGTGGGTGAGCACCACCCGCGATCCGGTGCCCAGCCGGGACAGCACCGTGAGCAGCACGTTGCGCTCCAGGGATTGGGCTTCATCGACGATCACGAAGCTGTCGTG
>DASQVB010000224.1:0-2812 GCA_035640975.1 Pseudonocardiaceae bacterium | reverse complement strand
CCTGCCGCTGCGCCCGCGGGGTGAACCGGCCGGGGCGTTGGTGTTGGTCCGCGATGTGACCGAGGTCCGCAGCCGCGATCGTGCGCTGCTGTCCAAGGACGCCACCATCAGGGAGATTCACCACCGGGTGAAGAACAACCTCCAGACAGTGGCGGCGCTGCTGCGGCTGCAGTCCCGCCGCACGGTGAACATCGAGGCCCGCCAAGCGCTGCAGGAATCGGTGCGTCGGGTGGCGTCCATCGCAATGGTCCACGAGACGCTGTCGATCTCACTGGACGAGCGGGTGGACATTGATGACGTCGTCGACAAGGTGCTCCCCATGATCGCCGAAGTGTCGGGGGAGGCGAACCGGGTCGTCGTACGGCGAGAGGGCGCATTCGGGATATTGGCGACCGAACTCGCCACCCCCCTGGTGATGGCGCTCACCGAGTTGGTACAGAACGCTTTCGAGCACGCCTTTGAAGCGGGCCGCGACGGTGAGGTGGTACTTCGCGCAGAGCGTTCCGCGAGGGCGCTGGAAGTTACCGTGTCCGACGACGGCCGCGGGCTTCCGTCGGACTTCTCGCTGGAACAGTCCGAGCGGCTCGGACTGCAGATTGTGCGCACCCTGGTCGGTTCTGAGCTACAGGGATCCCTGAATCTGCAACGCAGGCAACCCCGCGGCACGGTAGCCGTGCTGCGATTGCCTCTGATGACGCACCGTGAGGGCCGAGCCCGGTAATTCGGTCCCCGTGGTTCGGTCACAGCCGATGCTGACATAGTGAGGGGTCCGGCACCTTGACGGTGCCGGACCCCTCAACCGGTTGTGCTGATTGCGCGGATCAGGCGCCGGTACGGGCCCCGGTACGAGCGTTACGCCTCTTGAGGGCGCGTCGCTCGTCCTCGCTCATGCCGCCCCATACGCCAGCATCCTGCCCGGAAGCAAGTGCCCAGCTCAGACACTCGCTATTGACTGGGCAACGCTGGCAGACGGTCTTCGCCTCGGCGATCTGCAGCAGAGCGGGACCGCTGGTTCCCACAGGGAAGAACAGCTCCGGGTCCTCGTCTCGGCAGGCCGCGTGGTGGCGCCAGTCCATTGTGCTTGCTCCTCGTCGATCGCGCTGTGATCTTCAGTTCCCAGCGCCGTCGTCGTCTGTCATTAGGGCTTGTGAATGATTTCACAAACGCCCGCGATGTCAAGGGGTATCTGCAGATCCGGTGAGCTGATCCACCAAGCGGGTACCCACTAGTTGAACTGCTAACCGCATGTGAAACCAATTCAGAAGCCTTACCCGGGGATAGCTGTGCGTCACGGCACCGGACTCAACGTGTGTTACCGCCGCCTTACTCGAACTGCCCGTTCCACTCGGACACCGCAGAGGTGCACACGGTGTGTCGCCCGACAAGCCACATCGACCGGAGGTCGCTGGACTCACGGCAGCTAGCCCTACTGGACCTAACGAGATCACGCCCCAGAACGTTTCGCTTCACTTTTTGTGCTCTGGTGCCGCGCCCGACCGTGGTGGCCCCGACCATGGCAGTCAGGGCAGGAAGAGGGCGGTTGGTGGTTAATCTGCTGCGGTGACCGCCGACTCCAGCACCCCCCGCCCGGTTCGCGTTGCGGGGCTGCTCGTCGGGCTGCAGGGCTTGGCCGGTGTGGTGATCGGCGCCGGCTTACTCGTCGTGGCTGCGCGCGGAGGCAGCGCTCCGGTGCCGGTTGTGGCTACCGCGATGTGGTTCGCCGGTTTCGGGGCCGGCCTGCTCGCCATCGGCGTGAATCTGGTGCGGGGCCGCCACGGTGCTCGTAGTCCGGCCATCGTCGCTCAGCTGTTGCTGCTCGGCGTCTGTTGGTACGCAGCAGGTCCATCGTCGCGGCCCGGCTATGGGGTACCGGCCGCAATGTTCTGCGTAGCCGTGCTGGTGTTGCTATTTTGCCCACCTGCGGTGCGGTGGGCCACCGGGTACCGACGGGTTTAGTTGAGGTTCGCGCGTAAGCCGCGTGCAGCCTGCTCAAGGACCTCAGCATGTTGCGGCCAGTCCGGGACCCGCGACTCGAGGAACGCAGCGCCATCAAGGAAGCGGCCCAGCTGACCGAGCGTATGGCCCAGCTCCATGAGCTCTTGAACACCCACGCCGGGTAACGCGAGACGCATCCGCAACACCCATTCGAGGTCCGCGGGCCGTCCGAGGCCCCGGTACACCACCCGCAGGTTTTCCAAAATGCGGGCAAAAATTGCCCTCCTGGGCGAGGTGGTGAGCAACTGGCGGCCGAACCGGACGTTCGGACCTGCCCGGGTCGAGGCGCGGAACAGCGCCTCGCAACCGGCCAGATCAAGCAGCTCGCCGCCGTTGAACGCATCGAGATACCGGTCGCTGGCCAGCGGCCGGACCAGAAAATGACCGGGCATGCTGACACCTTCCAGCGAGACACCGGCGCGGCGACCTACCTCAATGCAGACGACCGACAGCGTGATCGGGATGCCGAGCCTTCGATCGATGACCTGGTCCAGCAGAGAGTTGCGAGGGTCGTAGTAGCTACCGGTGTTGCCGGCGAAGCCCTCTTCGACGTAAAGCCGATGGATGAGTGTCTCCAGCGAGTCCACCCGCTGGGCCAGCCGATCCAGCTCGCGCAGTGCAGGGCCAGTGTCCAGTGCCGGATCTGCGCCGGCGGCGATCGCGAGCGCACCGACGTCGAGCTCGGGTCCAGGCCCACGTCCGGCCAGTAAGGCGGTGAAGCGCTCGACTGCGTCCATGATGTAATCGATCGTGCGCCCCACGGGCTCCGCTGTCGACCCGCACCGGCTATTTGACCCTTCAGCGCTACCGCGCGAAT
>DASQVB010000223.1:0-2368 GCA_035640975.1 Pseudonocardiaceae bacterium | reverse complement strand
ATTGAGGCACTCGGTGGCCACTTCGAGGTCGGACCAGCGGCTACCGGCGGCACCCGCGTACACGCAGAGATGCCCTGTCGGTGACAGCGGTGACGACGTTGACGGTAGCCATCGCCGAGGACAGTGTGCTGCTGCGGGAAGGACTGACCGGGATCCTGACCGGCGCAGGTATGGAGGTGATCGCCGCGTACGACAACGCCGACGATCTGCTTCGAAGGATCCGGGTTGAGGCTCCGGGCGTCGCGATCATCGATATCCGGCTGCCACCGACGCACAGCGACGAGGGCATGCGGGCGGCCCTGCAGATTCGGAGGCAGCACCCCGACGTCGCGGTGCTGGTGCTGTCGCAGTACGTCGAGCTCGGACTGGCCGTGCAGTTGTTGTCCGAATCCGCGGAGGGAGTCGGCTATCTGCTGAAGGACCGGATCAGCGACGTAGCCGATTTCGTCAATGCCGTACGACGAGTGGCGTCGGGTGGGTCAGCGATCGATCCGCAGATCGTCACCACTCTGCTGCGGCGCCGTCGCAGTGACGACCCGTTGGACCGGCTCACCCCGCGCGAGCGGGAGGTGCTCGAGTTGATGGCCACCGGCACCTCCAACGCCGGGATCGCCGAGCGCTTGGTGATCACCGTGCGCGCGGTGGAGAAGTACGTCTCCAGCGTCTTCGACAAACTGAACCTTGCCTCCACCGGAACCGAGTCTCGCCGAGTGCTGGCCGTGCTGCTCTACCTACGTCGCTAGTCGAGCGCAGACTCTCGCGCGTAACTGACCCGGAATCCAGCTGCCAGAGCCTGGCTATCGCGGATTTGTGATGGGGCTGGCACCAACAGCGACCTCCGGCCAGCAAAGCGCTGTGGGCGTCTCACTGTACTCGGGTGCTTAACCCGGGCAGATGGGAGAAAACCGGCCTATCCGTTGACGGGTCAGCCACCATGTGCAGCCGCGCTGCGGCCGCCAGGGTGAAGGGAACGGTCAATCCATCGAGGGAGTGTGTCATGGCTTTCACCAAGCGGCACCGGCCTACCGCCGCCCCGGCCGCCCATGATCTCGGCGGCCCGCCAGGGACAGCCTCGGGCCTCGCGAGTCACCCGCTGCTGACGTTCACCGTCTTGACCCTGGTCCTTTCCTGGCTTCCCATCATTCTCTATGCGCTGGGGTTGTTCCCGGGGACATTGCTGGCCTGCGGCCCCTTCCTGGCGGCGATCATCACCGCCGCCGTCGTCGGGGGGAAGAAAGGACTGAGCGACTATTTTCGTCGCCTGATCCGATGGCGAGTGGGTCTGGGTTGGTACCTCGTTGCATTACTCGCTCCGGTCGCCGGTTGGGCGATCGCCGCGTACGTGAATGTCCTGCTCGGGGCGGCGTCACCCTCGCCGGACCAGCTTGCGGGCTGGCCATTGATCGTGACCTCCACGCTGATCTTCCTGATCAACCCCTTCGGCGGCGCCTGGGAGGAACCTGGTTGGCGTGGGTATGCGCTGCCCCTGTTGCTCCGCCGCCACTCCGCGCTGGTGGCCAGCGCTGTGCTGGGCGTGATCTGGACGCTCTGGCACGTTCCGATGTTCCTGACCGGTTTCATCCCCTGGCCGGATGCTGTGCTGGTTTTCGCCCTGACCTTCGTGTTCACCGCGATCTACCTCCACACGGCGGGCAGCGTCTTGATCGCCTTTCTCCTCCACGCCTCACTCAATGGCGCGGGCGACTTCTTCGTCGGACTGTTCGCCGGCGATGATCGGGTGCGGATGTACTGGATCCTGGCTGGGTTGTGCGCGGTGGTCGTGGTCGTCGCCATCGTGGTCAGCCGCGATCGGTGGCGCCGCCTGCCGGCGGCTCGGGACAATGACGATGCGGCGATCGGCGCGGCTGCTCGGGGAGGCCACAGGGATCGAGAGTGACCGAACCTCCGCAGGCGGGATGCGCGGTGCGAAGAGCCGGCCCTCTGTCGTCGGTGTTCAACCCACCCTTGACCACATGTGGGACGCTGGCAGCGTCTGAATCAGCGGTTGGGCACCGTGGCGATCAACGAGCACGAGGGGCGGTCGCAACCTGCCGTCGCCACAGTGCGGCACCCTGGTCCAACCCCGGGAAGCCCTGGAAGGCCTAACAATGACCTCTGCCCTTATCGGGGATGCCCTCTTGTTGCGGATGCTCCTCGTGCCTGGGGAAGGGCTCCGTCGGGGTTCAGCGGGTTGCATCCGGTGTGTGGTGATGCTTTGAACCGCGCGTTGGGAGGACAAGGGGCACACCGTCCGGCTGCCGGGCAGTGACCACCTCGAGGCCACGGCCCTTCGTGGCTTGATGCCTACCTCGGCCAGCCGGCCATGGTCGATGACTCCGGATTCGATGAGCCGCCGGCCGGCCTTCCT
>DASQVB010000222.1:0-3836 GCA_035640975.1 Pseudonocardiaceae bacterium | reverse complement strand
GATGTCGGTGACCAGGAGCGCGGTCGGAATCCGCACCAGGCCCGGGCAGGTGGACGTCGGCGACCGTACCGTTCGGGTTGGCGCCTTCCCGATCTCCATCGATTCAACCGCGCTGGACCGGCTGGCCCGCAGCAAGTCGGTACGTCGCCGCGCCGCCGAGATCCGCGACGAGCTGGGCAACCCGGCGACCGTGCTGCTCGGGGTGGACCGGCTGGACTACACCAAGGGCATCGACGTGCGACTGCGCGCGCTACGGGAGCTCTATGCGGAAGGCCGGATTTCAGCCGACGACGTCGTCATGGTGCAGCTGGCAACCCCGTCGCGCGAGCGGGTGGAGCACTACCAGCGGATGCGCAGTGACATCGAACAGGCGGTCGGCGGGATCAACGGTGAGTTCGGCCGGGTTGGCCACCCTGCGGTGCACTATCTGCACCAGTCGATCCCGCGCAGCGAGCTGGTCGCATTCTTCGTGGCCGCGGATGTCATGATCGTCACACCGCTGCGGGACGGGATGAACCTGGTGGCCAAGGAGTACGTGGCCTGCCGGACCGATCTGCGCGGGACCCTGGTGCTATCCGAATTCGCCGGTGCGGCGGCCGAGTTGACGAGCGCGTTCCTGGTCAATCCCCATGACCTCGACGGCATCAAGCATGCCGTCTACCAGGCCATCAATGTTGACCCCGAGGATGGCCGGAGGCGGATGCGGGCGCTGCGCCGGCAGGTGCTGGCCTACGACGTGGAGCGCTGGGCGCGCTCGTTCCTCGACGCACTCAGCGGATCCTGAGGGCATCCGGTCTGATCCGCTGCGCCCGCTCCTGACCTCATAAGTGCACTCTGCGTGGCGAAGTTTCTCGGTGTGGTCATGCGAGTGAGTGACCTCTATAGTGGTGACGATAATGGTTTCCATTTCATGATCGTGCCTCGACGAGGAGTCCACCATGGCCATCCGGATTCGTTGGCGCGCTACCCAGGTGATCAGTACGGTCGCTGCCACCGTCCTGCTTGGAGTCGCGGGCTGCGGTTCGGCGGATCAGCAGGCCAGCGGAAACGACCGGCTCACTGTGGTGGCCTCGACCGATGTGTGGGGCAGTGTCGCGCGGACTGTCGCAGGCGATGCGGCGGACGTCGAGCCGATCATCGACGATCCATCGGCAGACCCGCACTCTTACGAGAGCACACCCACCGATGCAGCCGAGGTGACCAACGCCGACCTGGTGGTGTTCAACGGTGGTGGCTACGACGAGTTCATGTCGCAGATCCTGCACGAGGCCGGGAACAAGCCCACGGTGGAGGCCTTCGCTCTCCAACAAGCGACACCGGCAGATGACTCAGAGCCGAATGAGCACGTCTGGTATGACCTGGCGGTAGCGCAGGGCGTGGCGCAGCAGATTGCGGAGAAGCTGGGTCAACTGGCCCCCGCGCAAGCCCAGCAGTTGGCCGCGCAGGCCCAAACCTTCCGGACCGAGATCGACGGCCTGGCAGGCAGGCTATCCAGCATCGCCGCGTCCCACGGCGGTCAGCGGGTCGCGATGACCGAGCCGCTGGCCCAGTACCTGATCACGGCAGCTGGGCTGGTCGATGCCACCCCGCCTGAGTTCCTCGAAGCCGTCGAGGAGGAAACGGATCCACCCGCGGCTGCCTTCGCCGCCACCCAGGAGCTGTTCACCCAGCGGCAGGTACAGGTCCTGATCTACAACCCGCAGGCCGAAACCCCGGTCACCAGCCAAATCCGCGCCGCAGCCGAGGCCGCTGGGATTCCGGTGGTGACCATGACCGAGACCCTGCCCGAGAACACCGATTACCGCGGATGGATGTCCGCGCAGATCGATGCCCTGTCCACGGCGCTGCAGGGGCCAACGTGACCACCAAGGCTGATCCGGCGAGTGCGCGCGTTCATACCCCCCGAGCCGCGCCAGCGGCCGTCCAACTACGTGGTGCCCGGCTGGCCTACGGGCCGCGAGTGCTGTGGGACTCGCTGAATCTCGACGTCGCGCCCGGCGAGTTCCTGGCCCTGCTCGGCCCCAACGGCTCAGGTAAAACCAGCCTGCTGCGGGTGCTGCTCGGTGTGCAACCGCTGTCGGCGGGTTCCGCGCAGATCCACGGCAAGCCAGTGCACCGCGGGCTGCGCACGGTCGGCTATATCCCGCAACAGCGAGCCCTGGACCCGACGCTGACTCTCCGCGGTCGGGACCTGGTGGGCCTCGGGCTGGACGGCCACCGCTGGGGATTCGGGTTGCCCTCGGCGCGGCGCCGCGCGCGGGTGCTTGATGCGCTGGACGCCGTCGGTGCCCGGCACTACGCCGACGCGCCGGTGGGCCTGCTCTCCGGCGGCGAGCAGCAGCGGTTGCGAGTCGCCCAAGCGCTGGTCGGTGACCCGGACGTGCTGCTGTGTGACGAGCCGCTGCTGTCGCTGGATCTGGCCCACCAGCAAGTGGTCAGCGGTTTGATCGATGCTCGGCGGCGCACGGCAGGCACCGCAGTGCTGTTCGTGACACACGAGATCAACCCAGTGCTGCCGGCAGTGGATCGGGTGCTGTATCTGGTCGACGGCCGGTTCCGGATCGGCACCCCGGACGAGGTGATGAACTCCGCGACGTTGTCGCTGCTCTACGGCACCGACGTTGAGGTGATCAAGGTGCGGGAACGGCTGCTGGTGATCGGCACACCCGGTGAGCACCGATGAACCGCGAGACTTGCTCGTCAAGGTCGAGCCATGAGCATTGAGGAAATCCTGCGCCGGCTGTTCACCTTTCAGGGTACCGGGGAGCTGCTGAGATTGGACTTCGTCCAGCAGGCACTGATCGCCGGCGCGCTGCTCGCACTGATCGCCGGCGCGCTCGGACCGCTGGTGGTGGCCCGGCAGGTGTCCTTCACGGTGCACGGCACCAGCGAGTTGACCTTCACCGGCGCCGCAGCTGCCCTGCTGGTGAGCAGTTCACTGGTCAGCGTGGGTGCGCTGGTCGGCGCGGTGGTCGCCGCGCTGGTATTCGGCCTGCTCGGGTTGCGCGAGCGGGAGCGCGACTCGGTGATCGGCGCGGTGCTCGCGTTCGGGTTGGGTCTGGGCGGGCTGTTCCTGTGGCTGTACCCCGGGCGGGCGTCCAATCAGCTGTCCCTGCTGTTCGGCCAGATCGTGGGAGTTTCCGGCAATGACGCGTGGCTGCTGGCCGGCTGCACGGCAGGAGTGCTCTTGGTGCTGGCGTCGGTGTGGCGTCCGCTGCTGTTCACCAGCGTGGACGCCGACGTGGCCCGCGCCCGCGGCGTCCCGGTGCGCGGACTGTCGGTGCTGTTCGCCGTGTTGGTCGGGGTGGCCACCGGGCTCGCGGTACCTACGGTTGGTGCCCTGCTGGTGCTCTCGCTGCTCATCACCCCGGCCGCCGCAGCTGCCCGAGTGACCGCCAACCCCGTCACCGCACTACTGCTCGCGACGCTGTTCGCGGAGGTCGCTGTGCTCGGCGGGATCGTGGCATCGCTGGCGCCCGGCGCCCCGATCAGCGGCTACGTCACCGCGATCGCCTTCGTCATCTACCTGGCCTGCCGGGCCCTGGGTGCTCTACGCCCCCACCGGATCGGCTGCGCTCACCCCGTACCCGCTCGCGCTCAATAACCACGTGCTGGCTCCAGACTGCACCGGCAGGGCGCCGCTTTACTGCGTTCTGTCTCCAGACTGCGCGGGTAAGGACGCGATACCGAGGATGTGGGGGGAGGTTGGTGCGGAGAGACGGAGGTTGGGGAAGCGCAGCGGGTTCAGGCGTTCGATCGTGAAACCGGCCTGGCGGATCGCGGCCGCGGTATCGCGATGGGTGTGGCAGCCGCCAGCGATCCGCGGCCAGATCGTC
>DASQVB010000221.1:0-4027 GCA_035640975.1 Pseudonocardiaceae bacterium | reverse complement strand
CTCGCGCCTCGTCAAGGTGCGGCTGCCCGAACTCCACCCCGGTGAGGATGTGCAGCTCGGGAAATTCGCGTCGACAGTGCTCGATGCGGTGGAGGTAGCCGTCGACATCGAGCAGCGGCGGGGCCAGCACCTGATCCTCGCCGACCAATGGCCCCCAAGAGTCCGGCAACTGATCCTCGGCGGTGAGCGTCCAACTGGTGAAGTCGAAGTGTTCGGTGAAAGCGAGTGCAGGTAAGCCGATCTGCATCGCTCGACGGCACATCGATTCCATCCGGCCTGCGGCGTCTGATTGTGGGCCGCCGGTGTCGTACGACCACTCGGTGTGGGCGTGCCCATCGCCCGTGAGGTCCACGCACCTCATCATGCCGGGCTCGTGTGCTGCTCGGGCCTGGAGGCCACTGGTGCCACCGCAGCGGCTCGGCCTGTCCGCTCGATCCGCCCAGACCCCTCACACCCGGCCCGTGGCATCGCCGCCGGGTTGGCAGCTGACGGATGTGGACGGCCTTCGATGCCGACACCAGCCGCCTGTTCGGCCTCGTCGTCGGCCTCGAGCTGCTGCTCGCCGCCGGCGGCATGGCCGTCCTCGCCATCCGCCGGCACTACGAGCTCAGCTCCGCCTGGTCGCGCTCACCGTCGGGCTGCACCTGTTCCCGGTAACCGCCCTTCTGCAGTTCCCGCTGCTCCACGCCGTCGCCGCGGCGATCGTGAGCAGATGACAGCCATGGCGGCCATCGCGGATCCTCGACCCCGGCTCGCCTGAGCATGGACACCTCAGCAGGAGCAGCCAAGTCGACCCAAGTGTGGTGCCCAGTCCACCCGCGGGCTCGCCCTCCTGGGCCTCGTGTCACATCCGCTGGCGGTGCCCGGTCCTAGTTGGTGAAGACCAACTCGAGGAGAGCACGGTGAAGATCATCTTCGGCACGGGCTGACCGGCAGCAAGGTCGCATCCAGGCAGGCGACCGGGCAGAACGTGGCGGCAGGCTGGGTCGCCCTACGCGGTCGTCGACCTCAACCAGACTCCCGTCCTTGGCAGACGACAACTGTCCTGACGTTCTTCCGCGAAACAACGAGCTGCCCGCCAACGAGGGCCATGGTCGGCCCCGCCCGTGACGCGGCCGCCGTGGACGGGGCCCAGCGAATGCCAGAGGGATTTATCTGACTTCTCAGATCCTGGAGGAACGATGCGTTTTCGATTGGAGCCGGTCGCGCTTGCACTGGTTGTCATCGCGGTCGTGCCGTATCTCGTACTGAAGGTGCTGTGGCTCACCGGAGCCACCATCGGCGTGGACGACGAATCGGTGCTGACCGAGCTGCACAGCACCCGCATGGTGGTCGGCAACAACGTCACGATCGGACTGGAACTGTTGGCCGTGGGGCTTGCCCTGGCGCTGACCTCTGCATGGGGACGACGTGTTCCCGCGTGGATCATGCTGGGCCTCGGTGCGGGTGCCACCGGGCTGCTGGCCCCGATACTGCTCGGGCTGCCCATAGGAAGCGTCCTCCAGTTCCTGGTCGACGGAGACGTGCACACGGCCGGAATGGACCACCTGAGTCCTTGGGTGTTCGCCACGGTGTACGGCGGCTTCGCCCTGATGGCCGTCGGCATCTCGGCGCTCGCCTGGCGCTACGCCGCGACCCGATGGGGCCACGTCCTACGTCAGCCGCCACAGCCCCCGTCCGTCTGGGCCATCGTCGCAGGCGCACTCGGCTTGATCCCCTTCGGCGCGGCCATGCTCTGGTGGGGGGTGTTCGGCCCCGGAGCCAGTGGGCCCCAGGGCATGGACGCCGTGGCGCAACGAACCACGCTTGTTGTGACCGGCCTGCTGGCTGTCGGAGGCTTTCTGGCGCCGCTGTCGCGAACGATCTGCAACCGCGCGCCGCGTCTGACTTGGCTTCTCACCTGGGTGGGCTGCACCACCGCCGCCTTGCAAGCTCCGACCCAGGTGCTTCTCGCCAACGGCGGGCATCCCACCCGCGCACTTGTGCTCCTGGGACTCATGACCGTCCCCGGAAGCTCCATCTACGGCCTACTGGTGCTGCGGCGACATCTCATCCAACATCGCCGAGCGTCGCGGCAGCTGAAGCACCAGATCCTGCCGGTCCGCGACCGCCACACCGAACCCCTGCACCAGGCCGGCAGCACGCCGTCACTGGTACCGCCCCAATCTCGTCACGAAGGTCGAACCACGACACGAGAGGAACAACCATGAAGATTTTCGTAGCCGGCGCCACAGGCGTCCTTGGCCAAGCACTCATCCCGCAGCTGGTGGCCCGAGGCCACGAGGTGGTCGGCATGACCAGGAGCGCGGCCAAACAGGATCTGCTGCGCAACCTCGGCGCGCGCTCGGTCGTGGCCGATGCCCTGGATCCGGAGGCGGTCGCGGTCGCGGTGGCGTCCGCCGAGCCCGAGGTGATCGTGCATCAGCTCACCGCGTTCTCGGAGCCGACGAACCTGCGTGCGGCTCGGCGGCCGGACAGCTCCTCAGCGTTCACGCTGACCTACCGGCTGCGGACGGAGGGGACCGACCATCTCCTGGCCGCAGGCCGCGCGGTGGGGGCGCGGCGCGTCGTCGCGCAAAGCTTCGGTGCGTTCCGGTTCGCCCGCACCGGAGGACCGATACACACCGAGGCAGATCCCTTCGATCCCGACGACCCGCCGACGGCGCTGCGGAAGGTGCAGGCCGGCTATCTGTACCTGGAGCGTGCAGTGACGACGATCGACTGGGGCGAAGGTCTCGCCTTGCGCTACGGCGCCTTCTACGGCCCAGGAACCACGATCAGTCTGACTCCGGATGCGGCGATGGCCGCCCCGGTGCGTCAACGCCGGTTCCCGATCATCGGCGACGGTGGCGGCGTCAGCTCCTACATTCACGTGGACGACGCCGCGGTGGCGACCGCGCTTGCGGTGGAGCGCGGCCGGCCGGGTGTCTACTACATCGTCGACGACGACCCCGCGCCGGTGCGGGAGTGGCTGCCCGCGTTGGCGAACGCGCTCGATGCCAAGCCACCAAGGCGGATCCCGCGCTGGTTGGCGCGGCTGGTGGCCGGTGAGGCGGCGACTGCCATGATGACCGACGTTCACGGGGCCTCCAACGCGAAGGCCAAGCGCGAGTTCGGCTGGCAGCCGCGCTACGCGAGCTGGCGGCAGGGCTTCGCTCAGGGGCTCGGTGAGAGTTCTCCCCGGACCGCCGAGCGCCAGAGCACTTCGGGCGCCTCAGGGTGAGAGTCGGGCCGGACCGTACCCTGGGCAACGGCGGCTGATGGTACGGTCCGGCACGGCTTGCGCGGCCGCAGACTGTCGTGAACTGGATGAGACGTGCAAGTGGTTCTCACTGTGTG
This sequence comes from Pseudonocardiaceae bacterium, assembly GCA_035640975.1. Classification (GTDB taxonomy): domain Bacteria; phylum Actinomycetota; class Actinomycetes; order Mycobacteriales; family Pseudonocardiaceae. The sequence continues at coordinate 688 of DASQVB010000221.1, read as the reverse complement.
GCGCCGGGCGGCCGCCGCCACTGCGTACCTGATGAACCTGCACCGACAGTCCAGACCTGCGCGGCGGCGGTGCGTGGAGCCATTCGTGGAGCGAAATGGAGTCATCCATAGTGGCTCTGGACCTCCAGAGCGAATGCTCGTGCAAGTAGAGCTAATCAGAGCCAGAGTCTACGGAGAAAGCGGTTCTCGTAATGCGTAAGTCCTGGCCGGCCTCCACGGGGCAGTCTCCGCGCCTTGATCGCCGTAGAGCCTCGACAGGCGAGCGCCGAGCTGGGTTCAATTGCGACAGCCGTCCAGCGCGTCGCTCGTACGAATTCCGGCGTGGGCTCGGAGTGGCGGTCCTTCCTCCCACCACCCTCGACGGGTGTGAATGACCACTGTTACCATCCCCGGGTCCGCCTCGAAGCTGCTGCGGTTTGCCGACGGCGGCCTGCCCGGCGGGATGTCCGCTGGTGATTTCTTTGGGTAGCCACTCGGAGGGGAGCACGCCTTGCGAAACTTCTCGCGGCGGGTTGCGGCGGCCGGCGCTGCAGCGGCGCTGGGTATCTTGACCACGATCGGTCTTGCCGGAACACCGGCAGCCGCCCACACGGTCGGTGAACCGGGCGCTGAGACGATGTTGGTGCATCTCAACGACAGCGCGGCAGGTGGCTCGTACCACCAGGAATTCGAGCGGGCGTACGCCGGG
>DASQVB010000220.1:0-14411 GCA_035640975.1 Pseudonocardiaceae bacterium | reverse complement strand
GCGATCGAGCGCGGCGAACTGCACTTCGATCTCCAGGGCGAGAAGCTCGCCGGTCGTTTCGTGCTCGTCCGCACGGACAAGGACCGGCCGGGCAAAGAACAGTGGCTGTTGCTGCACAAGAATGACGACCACGCGCGGCCCGGGTGGAACCCTGAAGACCACCCCAAATCGGTCAAGACCGGGCGCACCAACGACGAGGTCGCAGCAGCTCCGGAGGCGTTGTGGCGCGGTGACCTGCCTGCCGACCAGGCCGCGGTCCGGTTAGATCCAGTATCAGGACCTACCTGGGATCCACCGACTGAGGAAGAGCTCGCTGCGCTGGACGCACTCGGATCCCAGGGCCGGTGGGCTGTGCAGGGCCGTGAACTCAAGCTGACCAACTTGAACAAGGTGCTCTTCCCCTCCCAGGAAGGGCAGCACCCGATCACCAAGCGCGACCTGGTGCGCTACCACGCCTTGATCGCGCCTTTCATGCTGCCCTACCTGGCTGGCCGTCCGGTGAACTCGCACCGATACCCCGATGGCGTCGACCGCCCTGGCTTCTGGCACAAGGAGGTGCCCAGTCACGCACCGAAGTGGCTGACCCGCTGGCGCAACGAGGAGGCCGACCCGGGGGAGACCCAGTGGTATGCCGTCATCGACAGCGTGCCCGCTCTCGTCTGGCTGGCGAACTTCGGCGCGGTGGAGTTGCACCCATGGACCTCCCGGCTACCCGATGTGCACCAGCCGACCTGGGCCCTGATCGACATCGACCCTGGCTCGGGAAGCACCTTCGATGACGTCCTGGTGCTCGCGCGGCTGTACCGGGTGGCGTTGGACCACGTCGGCGTGGCAGCAATACCAAAGGTCACCGGCAAGCGGGGCATCCAGATCTGGGTTCCGGTCAGGTCCGGCTACACCTTCAGCGACACCCGAGAATGGGTCGAGAAGATCTCGCGCGCCGTGGGCCATGTGGTGCCCGACCTGGTCAGCTGGGAGTGGCACAAAGACCGCAGAGAAGGCCTGGCCCGCCTGGACTACACCCAAAACGCCATCAACAAGACCCTGGTGGCTCCGTTCAGCGCTCGGCCCGCCCCGGGAGCACCGGTGTCCGTCCCCATCCAATGGGACGAACTCGACGATCCCGACCTACGGCCGGACCGCTGGACCGCCCGGACGGTGATCGAACGAGTCCACACCTGCGGTGATCCCCTCGTCGCACTCGTCGGCCGGCAACAGGAACTGCCGAAGGTGTAGCTCGGCACGCAGCAGCAATGCCCAACACTGACAATGTGACAGTGGCTGTCTCCTTGCCTGATCCGGTGGCGCCGATGATGGCTAGCCTCGGTACGGCGCCCGGCGGTGCCGGTTGGGCGTTTGAGTGGAAGTGGGACGGCGTCCGGGCGATCGTCGCAGCGATGCCTGGCTTGGTACGTGCCACCTCGCGCAACGGCCGTGACGTCACCGCCGGCTACCCCGAGCTCGATGTGCTGGGTGAGTTGGTCGACCGGCCGGTGCTGCTGGACGGTGAACTGGTCACCCTCGATCAGCACGGCCGCCCGGACTTCGGGCGGCTGCAGTCCCGGATGCATGTGCGGCACCCGTCCCCGGCCCTGGTGCGCTCGGCGCCCGTGCTGTTCTACGTCTTCGATCTGTTGCATTTCAATGGGCCGCTGCTGGCCAAGCCCTACCTACAGCGGCGGGATTTGCTGGGTCAGCTGAAGCTCACCGGCGGACCGGTGGGCACCCCGGCTCATTACACCGACATCGGCGCCTCAGTATTGCTGAACCTGGCCAGCCAGCACGGCCTGGAAGGCGTCGTCGCGAAACACCTGGACTCTCGGTACGAACCGGGCCGCAGGGCCCGTACCTGGATCAAAATCCCCCTGCGCCAGACCCAAGAAGTGATCATCGGCGGGTGGCGCCCCGGTGAAGGCAGTCGCGCCAGCACCATCGGCGCGCTGCTACTGGGCGTCTACGACGAAACCGGGCAACTTCGCTACGTCGGCGACGTCGGCACCGGTTTCACCGATCGCATGCTTCGAAATCTGCTGGCCATGCTGAACAATCACGCGCGTTCCACCAGCCCTTTTGATGAAGTGGTACCCCGCGAGCATGCCCGTGGCGCGCACTGGATCGAGCCGGACGTCGTTGGCGAGGTCGAATACCGCCAATGGACCACTGACGGCCGCCTGCGGCACGCCTCATGGCGCGGCCTGCGGCCAGACCGCAGTCCGCGAGAGATCGTGCTGCCTGAGCCCTGGCCGCCGCGCCGCTGAGGTGGTAGGAGGGGATCGACGATCCTCGGGCGCCACGGTAGGACGGACGATGCCGATCATGCTTGGTAGGTGGCGCGGGTGAGCCCCGCGGAGTCCCGCGCCGGGGTCGGGCTGACCAACCTCGACCAGGCCCTGTTCGACGGCGCGGACGCGACCAAGCGGGACCTGGTGGATTACCTGGACGCCGTCCGGGACCGCATCCTGCCCGAGCTTGCGGACCGGGCGCTGTCGGTGATCCGCGTGCGGCCCGGCCAGCAGCCGTTCATGCAGAAGAACGTGCCGAAGTACGCCCCCGACTGGGTGCCGACGACCACCGTATGGGCCGAGGCATCCCAGCGCGACGTGGCCTACGCCCTGTGCAACGACCGGCGCACGCTGCTGTGGTTTGCCAACCAGCGCGCTGTGGAATACCACCCGGCGTTGATACGGGACGGGGCGAGCCACCCGACGCACCTGGTGCTCGATCTCGACCCGCCGTCCGGCGACGCGTTTCCGCATGTGGTCCGGGCGGCCCAGCTCGTGCGGCAGGCCCTGGCCGACGCTGGGCTGGCGGGCACGGTCAAGACCAGCGGAGCGAAGGGCCTGCACGTGTTTGTGCCGCTCGACGACAGCGTGGGAATCGAGGAGGTAGCAGCGGCGACCAGGGCACTGGCCGCGCGGGCCGAGCGGCTCGCGCCTGACGTCGCGACGACCGCATTCATCCGGGAGGACCGCAACGGCAAGGTGTTTCTGGACTCCACCCGCTCCAGTGGCGCGACTGTGGTGGCGGTATACAGCCCGCGGGTCCGTCCCGGCGTACCAGTGTCCTTCCCGGTGACATGGGACGAACTCGACCGCGTTGTCCCGGGTGACTTCACCATCCGCACTGCCATCGCGCTGCTAGCCGACGGCGACCCGTGGCGCGAGCGGATGCCCCAGCCGCAACTGCTGCCCGCAGATCTGATCGAGGAGGGCCGCACCATCCCGATTGCCCGGGTACAGGCGATGCACGAGGGGAAGCGGCGCGCCCGAGCCCGTCGGCAGTAGCGCTTCTGGTCACGGCGCCCACACGGTGGTGATGCCCTCACTGCGCAACCACACCCGGTCCAGTCGCCTACGGCGGTACTGCTGCAGGCAGCTCCGTGAGATTTCCGGCGAGTAGAGGTCGAACACGTTGCCCCGCTGGCCGTAGACCAGGACTGCGTGACAGTCGACGTCGCCCCAGTCGTTGTCGACAGAGGTCCACACCAGGCAGCCGCGGTCCAGGGCGTCGCGGATGTCGGCGAGCGTGGGCACCCGGTGCTCAGTGCGCATCCGGGCACCGAAGGTGCTCAACTCTTGGGTCGCGAGACACGCGCGACGGTGCTGCTGCAGCCGATGCGGTGTCCAGTATTCGTCCCATGACGGATCCCATTGCTGGTGGTAATAGCGCCTCAGGTAGTCGAGGCCTTCGTGCAGGAACCGCTGCGGCTCGTAGGCGCACACCGTGTGCAGGGACAGGCCTTGCTGAAGCAGCAACCACCTGGTCGCGGCACGCTGCGCTCCGCAGCCTGGCTCCCGACCAAGCTCGCGATCAACCCACCGGGTGTCGGGAGTGTCGGTGACCCCTAACATGTACAGAAGGTTCGCAGCGACACAGGTCAAGCACGAATTCTCATCCACCTGACGCAGGTCCAGCGGTTCTCGCCGGCGCACGATCCCCGCCTGCTCGGTCATGCTCCCTGCTAGGTCATGCTCGTTGGTGCCGGGAGCGGGACTCGAACCCGCATGTCCTTACGGACAGACGCTTTTGAGGCGTCCGCGTATGCCAATTCCGCCATCCCGGCCACATCCCCCATAGTCAAACCATCCGGATGCTAGCAGCGCGCGGATGCCGAGTGTTGCAGCGTCACGGTCGGGGTGTTGGCGAAATCACTGTACGGAGAGTCGATTTAAACCCGACTCCGATCCTGGCACCGCTATCGTGGCAGGTCAGGGTGTTGGCCAAACGGACGGAGGTCTCCCCGGTGACTCAGCACGCTGATGTAGGTGCAGTGCCCACCGAGCCGGACCGCACTGGCACCGCACGTCGGGTGCTCGTCGCCGAGGACGAGGCACTGATCCGGCTGGACCTCGTCGAGATCCTCTCCGAGGAAGGCTACGCCGTGGTCGGTGAGGCGGCTGACGGGCTGCAGGCCGTCGAGCAGGCGGAGCGGCTGCATCCCGATCTAGTGATCATGGACGTGAAAATGCCGAAGATGGACGGTATTGACGCGGCGTCGATCATCGCCGAGCGGCGTATCGCGCCGGTGGTGATCCTTACCGCCTTCAGTCAACGTGAGCTGGTGGAACGGGCCCGCGATGCCGGTGCGATGGCCTACCTGGTGAAGCCGTTCGGCCGCAAGGATCTGGTGCCTGCAGCGGAGCTGGCAGTGTCGCGCTTCCGTGAATTGATCGCCCTGGAGTCTGAGGTGGCGGGTCTGACTGACCGGCTGGAGACGCGCAAAGTGGTGGAGTGCGCCAAAGGGCTGTTGATGGTCCGGCACGGACTCACTGAACCGGAGGCGTTTCGCTGGATCCAGCGCAATGCGATGGACCGGCGCACTCCCATGAAAGCGGTGGCTCAGGCAGTCATCGAGAGTCTGTCCTGATTCGGCAGGGGGCAGTCCGCTACAGCCGATAGGGCAGCAGGGTGGTCTGCCGGATCACATCTTTGTCACGACAGGGCGGCCGATCGTGCCGTCTTGCACTGGCAGGATTACGGTCTGGCCGGACGGCGATGCCGGTAGTCCACCCGTTTGTTCTGAGGAGAGATGCATGGCGCAGCGCACCGCGCTCCGCGTGGCAGCCCTGCTTGGCACCTTGTCGGTCGTGATGGCCGGCTGTGGTGGCGGCAATACGGCCGCACCTGGTGACCAGGGATCGGCCAGTGGTGGAGACCCATCGGCGACGACGTGTGAGAACCCTCCGCAGGCCACGCCGAGTGGGCAGCCGAGCAGCGCACCGCTGAAGATCGGCACGTTGCTGCCGGAGACGGGCAGCCTGGCCTTCCTGGGCCCGCCCGAGTTCGCCGCAGTAGAGGTCGCGGTCAAGGAGATCAACGCGGCCGGCGGGGTGCTGGGCAACCCGGTCACCCACATCCGCGGCGACTCCGGTGATGACAGGACCGACACGGCGAACCAGACCGTCGATCGTCAGCTCAGCCAGGGCGCCCAGGTGATCGTCGGTGCCGCCTCCTCTGGAGTCACGAAGCTGGTCATCGACAAGATCACCGGTGCGGGGGTGGTCGAGTTCTCGCCCGCCAACACCTCTGACGAGTTCACCTGCTGGGCCGACAAGGGCCTGTACTTCCGAACGTCCCCGCCGGATTCACTGCAGGCACAGGCGTTGGCGGCGCTGATGGCCTCCGACGGCGCACAGCGTATCTCCATCCTTGCTCGCAACGACCCGTACGGCAGCGGTCTGGCCGACAACACCGTGCAGAACCTGCGTGATGCCGGAATCCCGCAGAACCAGATTCAGAAAATCATTTACGATCCGAACGCGACGTCCTACAACACCGAGATCGACAACGTCCGGGTGTTCGACCCGGACGCGATCGCGGTGATCGGTTTCGACGAGTCCAAGAAGATCATCTCTCGGATGAGTGAGGTGCAGATCGGACCCGGCCAGAAACTGGTCTACGGCACCGATGGCAACATGGGCAATGCGTTGGGGGTGGGTCTGCCTCCTGGGCTGCTCGAGGGAATGAAGGGCACCGCCCCGCTGACGGAGCTGGCGGCCAACTTCCAGCAGCGGCTCAATGCCGAGGATCCCCGCCTGGTAGACAACAACTACGCCGGTGAGGCCTACGACGCTGTCGTGATCACCGCCCTGGCCGCCGAGCAGGCGAAGTCAACCAAGGGTGTGGATATCGCCTCGGAGATTAATGGGATCACCAAGGACGGCGAGAAGTGCGTCACCTTCCGCCAGTGCCGGGACATCATCGACAGCGGTGGCAATCCCGACTACGACGGGGTCACCGGCACCCTGGACTTCACCGCCGCCGGTGAGCGCGCCGTCGGGTCCTACGGGATCCTGACGTTCGACTCGCAGAACCGGATCGACGAAGCGGCCACCCAGTACCACGTAGTGGGCCTGGACCGCTGATCGGTGGGGCGCCGACGGGGACTCGGCGCCCCACCCCCATCCGAAAGGCCCGGGCAGAGCTAGCGTGCCTCGCTTGATCCAGCCAGCGTGCCCAGATAAAGCTCGATGACCTTGGGGTCGTTCATCAGCGCCGGGCCGGTGTCGGTGTAGGCGTTGCGGCCTTGATCCAGCACGTAGCCTCGGTCGCAAATCTGCAGGCAGCGCCGGGCATTCTGCTCGACCATGACGATCGAGATGCCGGCCGCATTGATCTTCTTGCAGCGCACGAACACCTCGTCGGCGAACATTGGTGACAAGCCGGCGGAGGGTTCGTCGAGGAGCAGGACCGATGGTTCCATCATCAGCGCCCGACCCATCGCGACCATCTGCCGCTCCCCGCCCGACAATGCCCCAGCCTTGGCCTTGCGCCGGTCCCGCAGCAACGGGAACAGCGAACACACCACCTCGAACCTGGCGGCGAACGCGCGCGGCCGCAAGTACCCACCCATCTCCATGTTCTCTTCGATGGTCAGCGCGGGAAACACGTTGTTGTTCTGCGGCACGTAGCCCACGCCCCGAGTGACGAGCACGTGCGCCTTGGCGGAGGTGATGTCGACATCGCGCAGCGCGACACTGCCTTCGCGCACCGGGATGAGCCCGAACATCGCCTTGAGCAGCGTCGACTTGCCGGCACCGTTGGGCCCGATGATGCCAACGATCTCGCCCTCGCGGAGGAAGAAATCGCAGCCTTCCAGGATGTTCACGCCGGGCAGGTAGCCGGCTACCAGGTCGTCGGCTCGTAACAGTGCGCCGTGGGCGAGTTCGCGGTGCCGCTGCCGGGTGGCAGCGAGCTGAGCGGGGGACAGTCCACTAGCGGTCACGGCCGGTTCTCCCGGTGTGCGACGGCCGTGTCGGTCGCTGAGTTGGTGGTCGCTGAGTTGGCAGGTGCTGGGGAGGCCGACAGGTCCTCACCGCGTTCGATGGCCGCCTCGAGCTCGCTCTCGATCTCGGCGACGAGCACCGCCGTCTGTCCCACCGGGTTGCCGTCGGCGTCGAACTCCAATGCCTGATCGTGGTGTGCGCCCAGGTAGGCGTCGACAACCGCCTTGTTGGACGACAGCGCGTCGGGCGGACCCTCGGCGATCACCCTGCCTTGGGCCATCACCACTACCCAGTCGCTGATGTCCCGGATGACGTCCATGTCGTGCTCGACGAACACGACGGTCATGCCGTCGTCGCGCAAGGACTTGACGTGTTCGAGCAGGCTCTCGGTCAGCGCCGGGTTCACCCCGGCCATCGGTTCGTCGAGCATGACGACGGTCGGGTCCATCATCAGCGCCCGAGCCATCTCCAGCAGCTTGCGTTGCCCGCCGGATAGGGAGCCGGCGAGATCGTGGGCCTTGGCATCCAGCCGGAACCGGGTCAGCAGCTCCATCGCCTTACGGGTGTTGGCCCGCTCCTGCGCTGCCCAGCCGCTGAGCAAGGCGCCGAAGAACCGCTCCCCGGTCTGTTGTGGCGCGCCCAACCGCATGTTGTCCAGCACGGTGAGTTTGGCGAGCGCTTTGGTGAGCTGGAAGGTGCGCACTACCCCGCGACGGGCTACTCGATGCGGGGAAAGCCGGGACAGCGAGGCTCCGTCGAAGGTCCAACTACCGGTGTTGGGCCGGTCGAACCCGGTGAGCAGGTTGAATAGGGTGGTCTTACCCGCCCCGTTCGGGCCGATCAGTCCGGTGATGCAGCCCCGCTGGAACTCCAGGTGTGCCACATCGACGGCCCGCAGGCCGCCGAACGAGCGAGTGAGCGAATCGATCATCAGCACCGGATCGGGTTTGGGGACACCCGGCTCGGCGGCCACCCCGGCCAACGGATGCTCAGCGCGCATCGAGCAGCACCTCGCTCTTCTTACCGAAGATGCCCTGCGGTCGGAACGCCATGAGCAGTGCCAGGGCGATACCAACGAGGATAAACCGGATGGCGCCGACATCCTGGTCATCGATGAAGGTGATCAGCGGTTGGCCGCCTGCGGTGGCCTGACGCAGGAAGTTGTCCGTCATGGCGAGCACGAACCAGAAGATCATCGCGCCGATAACCGGACCGAACAGCCGGCCGGCCCCACCGATGATGAGCGCCGCGTAAGCGAAGAAGGTCTGCGGTGGTGAGTAGAAGTCCGGCGTGAGCGATTGCGTGGTCAGCGCGAAGACGATCCCGCCGACCGCTCCGAATACCCCGCCCAGCACCAACGCTTGCATCTTGTAGGCGAAGACGTTCTTACCCAGTGCTCTGGCCGCATCCTCGTCCTCCCGAATCGCTTTGAGCACGCGGCCCCATGGGCTACGCACCAGAAGGAACACCAGCAGCAGCGACAGACCGACCACAGTCCAACCCAGGCACATCGACCACAGGGTCTGGCCCAGGAAACGTACTCCGAAGAAGTCGTACAAGCGCCCGTTGTCGAATGGGCTGAGCTGGCGGAAACTGTCGCCATAGCCCGTGAGGCCCTGGGTTCCTCCGGAGAATTCGGTCATCGAGGTGGAACGGGTGATCAGCCGGAGAATCTCGGCAGCCGCTATCGTGACGATCGCCAGGTAGTCCGCACGTAACCGCAGCGTGGGAATGCCGAGCAGCAGTGCGAGCACCGCGCCGGCGACCATCCCCACCAGCACCCCCGCCCAGAGCGGCAGGCCGAAGTTCACCACCGCGATGCCCATGCCATACCCACCGACCAGCGCGAAACCGATCTGGCCGAAGTTGAGCAGACCGGTGTAACCGAAATGAATGTTCAACCCGATCGCGAGCAGTGCGAAGAAGATCGCCGAGGGACCGATCAGTGCTGCGATGCCATTGGTGAGCAGGTTCGAGACGTCGATCATCTGCTCATCCGATCCGCGCGCGGCTACCGAGCAGGCCCTGCGGCCTGATCACCAGGATGACGATGAGTACCGCAAGTCCACCCAGGTACTTGAGGTCAACCGGGATAACCTGGGCGGAAACCTGCACCAGCACCCCGACGATCAGGCAGCCCACCAGCGCGCCGTAGGCGGTGCCCAAGCCGCCCAGGATCACTCCGGCGAACATCAGCAGCAGCAACGCGAAGCCCATCTCGTACTGGACCGTGCCGGCCAGCTCAGACAGGCCGAACAGCACACCGCCCAGCGCAGCCAGGGCGCCGGCCAGCACCCACACGAACAGCACGACCCGCTCAACGTCGATGCCGGAGGCGGCGGCGAGGTCCCGGTTGTCCGACACCGCCCGCATCGCCTTGCCGATCCGGGTTCGTTGCAGCAGCAACGCGATCCCGATGAGGACAACCAGACTGATCACGATCGCGGCAACGTCCTTGTCGGTGATGCTGACGATCCCATAGTCGCGTTCCACCTGGTTGGTGTAATCGGCGAATGACTCCGACCGGCCACCGAAGAAAATCAGCACCAGATAGCGCAGCACGAGTGCCAGACCGATCGAGATCACCAGCTGGGCGATGAGGCCGGCCCGTCGCCGTCGCATCGGCCGCCAGACACCTAGGTCATTCGCTGCACCGATGGCGGCGCCGACCACGATCGCCAGCAAAGTAGCCCAGATCAGCTGCATTCCGAAGGCGACGTTCAACGTCCACGCCACCACAGCGCCGATCGTGACCAGCTCGCCGTGTGCGAAGTTCGTCAGCCCGGTGGTGCCGAAGATCAGTGACAGACCCACTCCAGTGATGCCGATGACCAAGCCGAATCGGATACCGTCGATCAGTACCCGCAAGACCTGTGCGGTGGCCGAAGTCTGCAGGCCTTCGCGTTGTTCTCCGAAGCGGAACACCACCAGGGACAATGTCCCCGGGGCCACCTCGCGAACCACTTCGCCCTGGAGCACGTTGACGCCCGGAGGCAAGGATTCTTGGTCGATCCGGAACGTGTATTCGCCTGGTGTGGGCACGGCAAGTTCCCAGCGGCCTCTGGCGTCCGAGGCGGTACTGGCGACCTGCTGCCCGCCGGAATCGAGGGCTTGAATCCGGACACCGGCGAGCAGTGCTCCGTCGACGTTGCGCAGTGTGCCGCTGACTGGCAGGCCCTGTTCCTCGGGCGGAGGCGGTTGCGACGGCATGGGTGTGCTGGGGGATGGCTGCTCGGCCGCCAGTGCCGGGGCGGCCAGGGTGAGTAGAGCGGCGCCGGCGATCAGTGGAGCGATCAGTGCGACGAGTATCGCGCGCAGCAGGTGGGGTACCCGGTGAACACCGGGACCTTCCGGCCGCGCCCCGGGGGGTCGCCGGATGGGATCTGCTGGTCGCACGGGAGTGCGCCTCCTCCTGCAGAGGGTCGACAGCGCGGTCGCGGAGATCCTGGTGAACCCCTTGGCCGACCGGGTGCCCATAGTGAGGTATGGGTAACGGACACCAACTCGCAGGTCTGGCAACGCGTCTGGTGCGTACGGTGACGCGCACCGGGTTGCGGTACGCATCACACGTGGCCAGGCGGTGGTGACCCCGGCCACGCGCGGTGGGTTGTGGCACCACCGGGACTTCCGCCGGCTGTGGATCGGCGACACCGTGAGCCAACTCGGGACCTCCGTCAGCCGACTTGCACTGCCGCTGTCGGCGCTCATCGGCCAGCTCTTTGCCGTTGCCTTCGTCACGGGTGCCAGCACCGTGTTTTCGACGTCGGCTACCAGTCCTACCTGCCTGAGCTGATCGATCGTGACGATTTGGTTGAAGGCAACGCCAAGCTACAGGCCAGCCAGTCGGTGGCCATGGTGACCGGGCCCTCGATCGGCGGCGGACCGGTGCAGGCGTTGACGGCGCCTTATGCCCTGGTCATCGATGCGCTGAGCTTCCTGTGGTCGGCGGCGTGGATCAACGCCATCCGCGCTCGGCCAGCTCGGGCTGAGCGGCTGCCGGGCCGGTCGCTGCGCCGGGACATCGCCGAAGGTCTGCGCTTCGTGTGGGGCAACCGGCCGTTGCGCGCGATCACGCTCACCACGGGGATCTCGAACCTGTTCGGCTCGGCGTCATCGGTGCTGTTGATTGTGCTGCTGGCACGCACGCTGGGCCTGCCGCCTGGACTGATCGGTCTGACGACCTCGGCCTCAGCAGTTGGCGGGCTGCTCGGTGCCGCAGTCGCAGCACGGGTCGCCCGCAAGATCGGGCAGGGACCGGCCATCTGCTGGTCTGCCGCTGTGGCGGTGCAGGCCGGGCTCGCCGCGCCGTTCGTGCACCGGGATTGGTCCTTCGTCCTGCTCCTGGTTAGCTTGTTCGTGTTCGGCGCTGCAGGGGTGATCTACAACATCACCCAGGTCAGTTTCCGACAGCGACTGTGCCCGCCGGCGTTAATCGGGCGGATGAACGCCACCATCCGGTTCATCGTGTTCGGCGCGATGCCGCTGGGCGGTCTATTGGGTGGTGCGCTCGGATCGGGTATCGGCGTGCGCCCGGCGCTGCTCGTCACCGCATTTGCCGAGCTCCTGGCTTTGGTGCCAGCGTTCGCGTCCCCCCTGCCACGTATGCGGGAGCTACCCACCGCCGCATAGCGCGCGCCTGGTGGCAGGAAACTGCGAGATCATCCGGCCGGACGCTCCCGGAGCAGGCAGGTGAGCCGGGCTGTGCAAACCGGGCGGCCCTGCCCATCGCTGATCCGGATCTCGAAGGTCGCCACGGTGTTACCGCGATGCAGCGGCGTGCACACGCCGGTGACCTCGCCCTCGGTCATCGCCCGGTGATGCGAGCAGGACAGCTCCAGCCCCAGCGGGACCTTGTCCGGCCGGCCCCACAGCCAGCCCGCCATGGAGCCCAGGGTTTCGGCCAGTACCGCACTCGCCCCGCCGTGCAGCAATCCGAACGGCTGACGATTGTGCGCCACCGGCATCGTCCCTACCATCCGATCCAGATCCCACTCCGTGATCTTGATGCCCATCCGCTCGATGAGCTGCTCGTCGGCCCAGCGGGCCATCAGCTCGGTGGTGGCCGGATCGGCCTCGAATGGGTCACCGGACGTAGTCACGCAGAACCTCCCTGAACGCACCGCTGCCGGTCCACTGTATGCAGCGCTGTAACCGCAAGCATCCATGCCGCTGCTGGGGCCTACAGCCTGCGCTGGATGTCAGTGGTCCGGCCTAGACTCGCGAGCCGTGACGGTTTCCCCATTGCGGCTGCTCCTGCTCGATGGTCACTCGCTGGCCTACCGGGCCTTCTATGCACTGCCCGCAGAGAACTTCCGCACCACGACCGGGCAGACCACCAACGCGGTGTACGGCTTCACCTCGATGCTGATCAACCTGCTCCGCGACGAGCAGCCGAGCCACGTCGGCGCGGCCTTCGACATCTCGCGCAAGACCTTCCGCGCGGAGGCCTACGCGCCGTACAAGACCAACCGCGCCACCACACCCGACGAGTTCCGCGGCCAGGTCTCGCTGATTCACGACGTGCTCGGCACCCTCGGGATCCCGGTGCTCACCAAGGAGAACTACGAAGCCGATGACCTGATCGCGACTCTGGTCACCCGAGCCGAACCGGACGGTTATCAGGTGTTGGTCTGCACCGGGGATCGAGACGCTCTTCAGCTGGTCAGTGACCAGGTGACGGTGCTCTACCCGCGCAAAGGCGTGTCGGAGCTGACCCGGTTCACCCCCGAGGAGGTCGCGCAGCGCTACGGCCTGACCCCGCAGCAGTACCCGGACTACGCGGCGCTGCGCGGTGATCCTTCCGACAACCTGCCCGGTATCCCAGGGGTAGGAGAGAAGACCGCGGCGAAGTGGGTACGGGAGTTCGGGTCGCTGGATGCTCTGGTCGACCGGGTGGATGAGGTCAAGGGCAAGGCCGGTGACGCGCTGCGGGAGAACCTCGCTTCGGTGCTGCTCAATCGCCAGCTCACCGAACTGGTCCGAAATGTTGATCTACCCGAGCAGCCTGCCGATCTGGCGATCAAACCGTGGGACCGCGACGCGGTGCACCGGCTGTTCGATGAGCTGGAGTTCCGGGTGCTGCGGGATCGATTGTTCGCCACGCTCAGCGCACCCGAACCCGAAGCCGAGGAAGGTTTCGACGTGCGCGGCGGGATGATCGAACCGGGTGGGGTGGCCGCTTGGCTGGACGCGCACGCCAGGGATGGGCGTCGGGTGGGGCTCGCCTTCCGCGGCAGCTGGATGCGTGGCGCGGGGGATCTGGAAAGCCTCGCTTTGGCTGCTGCTGACGGTGAGGGCGGTTACCTCGATCCGCGCGCGTGCACTCCTGAAGACGAGCAAGCGCTCTCCGATTGGCTAGCTGACCCGACCGCGCCCAAGGCCGCGCATGACGCCAAGCCGTTGCTGCACGCCTTGCGTGCGCGGGGCGTCGCCCTGGCGGGGCTGACCAGCGACACCGCGTTGGCGGCCTATCTGGTTCGGCCCGGTCAGCGCTCTTTCGACCTTGCCGATCTGGTGCTGCGCTACCTGCGCAGGGAGTTGCGTGCGGAATCTGGGGATAGCGCCCATCCGAGCTTGTTCGAGGGCGAGGACGCAGCCGCCCGGGTGGCCGACGAGATCCTGCGGGCGCGGGCCGTGGCCGAGCTGGCCGTCACACTGGACGCTGAACTGGACGCGATAGCGGGTCGGTCGTTGCTCACCGACCTGGAGCTGCCGCTGCTCGCGGTGCTCGCCGAGCTGGAGGCCGCCGGTATCGCCGTCGACGGTGACGTGCTTGCCGGTCTGGAGGCCGGCTTTTCGGCAGCGGTGAAGCAGGCCGAGCAGGACTGTTTCGGAGTGATCGGCAGGGAGATCAACCTGGGTTCGCCCAAACAGCTGCAGGGCGTGCTATTCGACGAGTTGGGCATGCCCAAGACCAAGCGGACCAAGACCGGCTACACCACCGACGCCGATGCGCTGCAGACTCTCTACGTGGCGACTGCGCACCCGTTGCTCGCGCACCTCTTGGCGCACCGGGACGCGACCCGGCTCAAGACCACGGTGGACGGGTTGCTCAAGGCGGTGGCCGACGACGGGCGGATCCACACCACCTACAACCAGACCATCGCCGCGACCGGCCGGCTGTCCTCGACCGAACCGAACCTACAGAACATTCCGATCCGCACCGAGTCCGGCCGTCGGATCCGG
>DASQVB010000219.1:0-2914 GCA_035640975.1 Pseudonocardiaceae bacterium | reverse complement strand
TGGAGCGGGTGACGGGAATCGAACCCGCGTCTAGAGCTTGGGAAGCTCTCATTCTACCATTGAACTACACCCGCGATGCGCCGAGCCTAGCATGAGCAACGGCGCTACCCGAGGTCCACTCGATGTCGGTGCCCGCGGCTAGGGTGTGGCCGTGCTGCTGTCCGACCGTGACCTGCGGGCCGAGATCGACGCCGGCCGCCTGGGTATCGAGCCGTTCGACGAGAAGCTGCTCCAGCCCTCGAGTATCGACGTGCGGCTGGACCGCTTTTTCCGGGTCTTCGTGAACACCAAGTACACCCACATCGACCCGTCGCTGCAGCAGGACGAGTTGACCTCGCTGGTGGAACCGGAGGGCGACGAGCCCTTCGTGCTCCATCCCGGCGAGTTTGTGCTCGGTTCGACGTTTGAGCAGATCACGTTGCCCGATGATCTGGCTGGACGGCTGGAAGGCAAAGCGCTTGCAGTCGATACCCCAATCCCCACACCGCAGGGCTGGCGGACTATGGGCGAGCTGAGGGTTGGCGACGAGGTATTCGGTGCTGATGGACACCCATCCCCCGTGGTTGCCGCGACCGAGGTCATGACCGGTCATACCTGCTATGAGGTGCTGTTCTCGGACGGCCAGAGCATCGTCGCCGATTCCAGCCATCTCTGGTTGACCATGACCAAGTCGGCCCGCAAGCATTTCGGCCGGGCTGCACTGCGCACCACGGCTGAACTGGCCGGCTCCCTGCGTGCCAACAAGGAGTTCAACCACCACGTCGCCCTCGCTGACGCGGTCCGGTATCCGGAGCAGCCGTTGCCGATCGACCCCTACGTGCTCGGTATCTGGCTGGGTGACGGCACCAGTGCCTGCGCCGAGATCACCTGCGGTGCAGGCGACGAGCAAACGCTCGACGAAATTCGGTGGACCGGCTACTGCGTCCTGGACGTGGGCGGGCGCAGGTTCCGCATTGGTGGGCTCTCGCGTGGCCACGTCGGGTGGCCGCGTGATCCTGCGTCCGGCGGATTTCTGTCCGATGACTCCTTGTCGAGTGTGCTTCGAGAGCTCGGACTACTCGGTAACAAGCACGTTCCCGAGCTGTACCTGCGGTCTTCGATACCTCAGCGTCTGGCGCTGCTGCAGGGGCTGATGGATGCTGACGGATATGTCGACACTCAGGGGCGCTGCGAGTTCGTCAGCATGCGGGAGAATCTCGCCGACGCCGTCCTCGAATTGACTGCGAGTTTGGGGCTGCGCCCGGTGAAGCGGAAGAAAAGAGTGACTTTCCGCGGTGTTGACCACGGCGTGGCGTTCCAAGTGAAGTTCACGCCACACCTGAACGTATTCCGTTTAGAGCGGAAGGTGGCCCGGTTGAAGGACGGTCCGGTGCAGCGTTTCCGGGCGATCATAGACGTGCGCGAAGTAACCACCCGGCCAGTCCGCTGCATCGAGGTCGACGCCCAGGATGGTCTTTTCCTGGCCGGGCCGACGTTCATCCCCACCCACAACTCGAGCCTGGGTCGTCTCGGCCTGCTGACGCACTCCACAGCGGGCTTCATCGATCCCGGGTTCATCGGCCACATCACCCTGGAGCTGTCCAATGTGGCCAACTTGCCGATCACGCTGTGGCCGGGGATGAAGATCGGGCAGTTGTGCCTTTTCCGGCTGTCCAGCCCGGCTGAACATCCGTACGGCAGCGCCGGGGTGGGTTCCCGCTACCAGGGTCAGCGCGGACCCACGCCGTCCCGGGCCTATCTCAACTTCCAGCGCATCGACACCCACCGTCAATAAGTACTTGACGACAACCGTTCGTCAAGTAATAGTTGACGTCATGACGCTCGATGAACTCATCACCCAGACCCGCGAGCAAGCGAGCAACCCGGAGCCGATCGAGGTGCTGGCCAGCGCGGCGCGCCGCGAGCAGGAGCTGGCCGACCTCGGCGAGCAACTGCTCGATCACTTCGTCCAAGAGGCCCGGGCCGCCGGGTGCTCGTGGTCTCAGATCGGGACCACGTTGGGCGTCACCAAGCAGGCGGCCCAGCAGCGACACTCCGCGTTGCGCTCACTGATTGGTAAGTTCAAGGGTGGCGTGGAATCTACCCTCACACGAGGAATGTTCACCCGCTTCACTCCCGCGGCCCGGCGGGTGGTCGTGCTGGCCCAGGAGCAGGCCCGGCGGCTGCGTCACGATTACATCGGCACCGAGCACCTTCTGCTGGGCCTGCTGGCTGAAGGCGAGGGCGTCGGTGCACAGGCTCTTCAGGATGCTGGCATCACGCTGGACGCTGCCCGTGCCGGGATCGAAGAGATCATCGGCTGCGGTGAGCAGACGCCAAGCGGGCACGTGCCGTTCACTCCCCGTTCCAAGAAGGTGCTCGAGCTTGCGCTGCGCGAGTCACGTCATCTCAGTCACAACTACATCGGCACCGAGCACATCCTGCTCGGGCTGCTGCGGGAGGGACAGGGCGTCGGCGCGCAGGTCATCGCTCAAACCGGTGCGCAGCCCGCTCAGCTCCGCGCCAACGTCCTAGCCCTGCTCGACAAGTAATCCTGGGGCCGCCGTTCGGAGCCGAAGGCGGTTTCGGGCCTGGCGTCGACCGCTATTCGGAGCCGTTTGGCGACGGCGGATCACCGCGTTTGACGCTGGTAAGCAGCAGCTGGGCGACGTCGAGGACTTCGGTCTGGTTACCGGCGGTGCCCTCGGCTTCGCGGGTGGTGAGGCCGTCGGTGAGCATCACCCGGCAGAACGGGCACCCGGTGGCGATCGCGGAGGTCTCGGTGGCGATCGCCTCGTCGACCCGGTCCAGGTTGACCCGCTTGCCGATGCGCTCCTCCATCCACATCCGCGCACCACCGGCACCGCAGCACATCGCACGGTCGGCGTGCCGGGGCATCTCGGTCAGCTGCGCGCCGGAGGCCCCGACCAGCTCG
>DASQVB010000218.1:0-4234 GCA_035640975.1 Pseudonocardiaceae bacterium | reverse complement strand
GCCGGCCGCAGCAGCCCGCTTGGCGTCGAGTTCCTGCGCCACGATGTGACCAGCGCCGCCATGCACCGCCAAGACCGGCGCGATGGCAGGCCACACGGCGGAGGTACCAGGGTTTGAGATCATTCGTGTTCGGCTGTGCCTCGGCGGGGAGATGGCAGCCAGCGCTGACCAGCAACACCGTATTGGCGGCGGTGCTGAAGACATAGTGCCCGGCGTAGAAGGCGACAGGTGATCAAGACCGCTTACTGTCCAATCAGATGTTCGCTATACCTCTACGTCCGCGACTCGACTCCCAGGGAGTGGTCCCCGGTTTAGTGGTCCCCGGTTTTGGGGCGCAGCAGGTCCATGTCATCGATGCAGTCCGCACCAGCGACCATCCCCGTGACCAGCGCTACGATCTTCGCCCCGGCGTTCGCGCCGCCCTTCGCCGCGACCCGGACCCGCTCGGCGACCAGCGCCGCAATTCGCAGCTGGCCCGGATCATCAGCGACGAATAGCCCCAATACACGCCGGACCCCGAGTACCCCTCCGCATAGAGCACTGGACCATTGGGACCGTCGAACCGATCGAGTGGCGGCCGGTGACGCGCATCTTTAAACGACATCCCTATTACGTGAACGCCGCAGCGTAGTCGCGGGCGAAATCGGCGACGGTACGGGGTGCCCGGCCGGTCACCTCCGCTACTGTCGGGACGACCTCTGCGGCCTCTCCACGGGCGTAATGCGCGTAGTCCTCCAGCAGGCCGCCGACCTGCCACTCCGGCAGTACCCCGCGCAGGTGTGCAGCGAAGACCTCCGGCGGGGCGTCGGAGAAGGTGACGTCGCGGCCGATCGCTGAGCCAATCGCGGCGGCCATCTCGGCGTGCGTAAGCGCGGCGGGGCCGGTGATCGTGTAGATCCGCCCTTCGTCCCCGAGGCCGGTCAGCGCGGCCGCGGCGACGCCTGCGATGTCCCGGACGTCGACGGCGCTGACCTGCGCGTCGCCGATGGGCGCCGCGAACGCGCCCGTGCCGCGGATCATTCCGGCCATCGCGAGCAGGCCCTGGAAGTACAGGTTGGGCCGCAGGAACGTCCACCCGATGCCGAGCTCGCGGATCCGCCGTTCGACGACGGCGTGGTAGCGCAGGAAGCGCACCGGCGAGTCCTCGTCCGCAGCGAACTGCGAGAGCTTCACCAAGTGGCGCACCCCGGCGCCGGTCGCCAACTCGGCGAAGCGCACCTGCTGGTCCTGCGCCCGCTCCGAGGACGGCGTCACCAAGTAGGCGCGGTCAACACCGGCGAGCGCGGCCGCCACGGTGGCCTCGTCGTCAAGGTCGGCGACCGCGACCTCGGCCACCGGCGCGGCCAGCGGATCGTCCGCCCGCCGCACCATCGCGCGAACCCGGACGTCACGCTGTACGAGCTCTCGTAGCAGCGCCGAACCCGTGTTCCCCGTCGCCCCGGTCACCAGGATCGTCTCTGGCCGGGCCATGTCGTGCCTCCGTCTGTCGCAGAACCGAGAGCAGTGCTCTCGCCTATAGTTCACCGGACGAAGCGGCGAGTCGCCCGCCCCCGCACGAGCTGACATGCCGTTCCTGGTCAGTCATGACTTCCGGACAGTCGATCAAGCCAGTCGGCGAAGCTGGCAGTAGACCAACCGAGTCGTGGGTGAGGTGTCAGTGGGCAACAGGGTTGAGCAGCACCGGACGGTGTCGACTGCCGGCGCACGGCGCCGTACGCAGCCTCTCAGCGGAGCCCAGGCCGGCGTTTCTCCTATTCGGAGGGCAGGTTTTCCCGCCACCGCGATCGGCGCCGTAGCTTCACCGGGAACATTCGTCCACTTGCTCGTGGTGGGCGGCGCGAGCACCGTTTGCGACACCGCCGCCGACAGGGCGGCTGCGGGTGTCCCGAGTCATGGCGAGGAGGAAGCATGAGCACGACGACCACGGATCCCGCCGACGCGTCGCAGCGGTTGTTCGCTGTGATCGGTGCGACCGGTCAACAAGGCGGGACGACGGTGCGGGCGTTGTTGGCCGCCGGCGCGGGGGTGCGGGCGCTGGTGCGCGACCCGCGGGCCGAGCCTGCTCGCGCGCTGGCGGATCGGGGTGCCGAGGTGGTGCGCGCAGACATCGACGATCCGGCCGGCCTTCGCTCGGCGTTCACCGGCGTGGATGGCCTGTTCGCGATGACGACCTTCACCGGGCCCAAGGGGACTGAGGGCGAGGTTGAGCACGGCAAGCAGATCGCCGACGCCGCCTGTGAAGTGGGCGTGACTCACGTGGTCTACAGCTCCGTTGGCGGCGCCGAGCGGACCACCGGCATCCCCCATTTCGAGAGCAAGCGCCGGGTGGAGGAGTACATGAGCTCCCTGGGGCTGTCCACCAGCTTTGTGCGCCCGACGTTTTTCATGGAGAACTTTACCCATTACCTGGCTCCGAAGCAGCACGACGGCGTTGTTGTGCTGCGGGCGCCGTTGGCACCCGGGGTGCCTTTGCAGATGATTGCCGTCGAGGACATCGGTGCAGTGGTGGCCGCTGCCCTGCTGGATTCCGCCAGTGTGCCCGGTGGGGCGGTGGAGATCGCCGGCGATGAGCTGACCGGTGAGCAGATCGTCGCCGTCTACGGCGAGCGGGCTGGCCTGCCGGGGCGGTTCGAGGCGCTTCCCCTGAGCGTGCTCGCCGAGGACGCCGACCAAGAGGCGATGTTCACCTGGTTCACCCAGCTGCCCGCCTACCAGGCCGACTTTGACGCCACCCGCCGCCTGGCACCCAACGTCAGGGACTTCGCTACCTGGCTGGCCACCCGCACCTGACTCCTGTGGACGTGCTGCGGGAGGGACCTCAGGGCCGATGGCGACGATCGCTGCGGAGGCTGGGGTCGGGGTCGGCACCCTCTACCGGCGCTACCCCAACCGCGAAGCGCTCTTAGACGCCTTGACCCACCGCGCCTTCGAGCTGCTGCTGGAGCAGGCCCGGACAGCTGAGTGACGGCAGCATCCGAGACGACATCAACACCCGCGACCCAGTGCCTTGGCTGACGCCGTAATTCGGCCCCTACGGCGAAATCCTCCTGACCGGCGGGTGTCCCCAAGGTCTGTGGGGCGGTACGGGGTCTCCGGGCGGGCCGTGCTGGTGTTCAGGAGGGCCGTGGTGCACGCCGGTCCTTGCGCTGGGCAAGCTCTTCGTCGTCGACCAGGGTGAGCATGGGTTCGCCGGATTCGCACAGCATGGTGACGGTGAAGCGGCTGGAGTTTCGCCCGACGACCCCGGTACCCCGCCGCACAAGCACTCCGGCCCTAGGGCCGGACCCCTTTCCTGTGCACGCATCGGATACCTCAACGGTGATGCGGGCACGGTCGCGAGTTGGCCGGTGGGCGTGACTTACCTTGTTCCCGGGGAACAACTTACTTATCCTAGACGTTGCAAGATCGAGGTCAGTGCTGGGAACGGCAAGCAGCTCACCGGCTGATCGCACTCACTAGACAAGTGCAGAACAAGGAAGATAAGGAGGTAACCATGGCGCTTCCGGTGCTTCGCCGCAATCACGCGGTAGAGCAGAGGGACCAATCCGCTCGGGGGTGGAGCCCACTGGGCCGCTGGTCGCCGTGGGCGGAGTTCACCGAGCTCTACGAACGGATGGGCCGGCTGTTGTCCGAGAGCTTCGATGAAGCGGACCGGCCTGGCGGTGGGTGGCGGCCGGCCGCGGATGTGGAGGAGACCGCTGACGCCTACGTGGTCGAGCTCGAGCTGCCCGGGATCAAGCGGGAGGACGTCTCGGTGGAGTTCGGTGGTGGCGAGCTGACCGTCGCCGGTGAGGCCAAGGAGCGGGAACGGGTGGGATTCCTGCGCACCCGAACGCGACTGGTAGGTCGGTTCGACTACCGGGTGAGCCTGCCCGCCGACGTGGAGGAGGACCGAGTCAGCGCCTCGCTGTCAGATGGGGTGCTCACGGTGCGGGTGCCCAAGAACGAGAAGTCCCGCCCGCGCAGGATTCCGATCAGCAGCTGAGGGGGCGCCTGCGGGTCCAGCACCGAGGGTGAGGGTTTCGTTGTCCTACACGGAATCAACTGCTCAAATCGTCGAGGAGGTGTGAGTCATGCGGAAGTACATCAACGGGGTGAAGACCGCATGATCGCCAATCCGTTCCGGCCGGGCGCGGGGCTGGCCACCCTGTTCTCCACCCACCCACCGATCCCCGAGCGCATCCACCGCCTCGAGGAAAGACCAGCCACCACCGCATCCATCGGCGTGGGCGAT
>DASQVB010000217.1:0-7209 GCA_035640975.1 Pseudonocardiaceae bacterium | reverse complement strand
CGACGAAGCGTTGTGGCGCCGTTTCTCCAAGGCCCGGGACGCTTTCGCGCGGCGCCGCGGGGCGCATTTCGCCGAGCTCGACCGGCAGCGTGTCGGGGCCCGGAATCGTAAGGAGGAACTGGTCGCCCAGGCCGAAGAGCTGGCGGAGTCCACCGACTGGGGCGCCACTGCGACTCGCTTCCGGAACCTGATGGCGGAGTGGAAAGCGGCTGGCCGCGCCCCGAAAGAAGCAGACGACGCCCTATGGCAGCGGTTTCGCGCTGCCCAGGAACGATTCTTCAGCCGCCGCTCAGCCACCTTCTCGGCGCGAGGCTCGGAGTTCGAGCACAACATACAGCGCAAGGAGGAGTTGATCGCCGCCGCAGAGCGGATCGACCTCACGGACATCGAGGCAGCCCGAGCGCAGCTGCGAGGTATTCAGGAGCGATGGGAGGCCGCGGGCAAGGTCCCGCGGGAGCGGATCAGGGAGCTCGAATCCCGACTGCGAGCCGTCGAGGAGCGGATCCGCTCGGCCGCCAACGCACACTGGCGACACACCGACCCCGAGGCCCAGGCCAGGGTGGCACAGTTCCGGGAGCGGCTGGAGCAGTTCGAGGCGCAGGCGGCGAAGGCCCGTGCCGCCGGGGACGACCGCCGTGCCACGGCGGCGCAGGCCCAGGCTGACCAGTGGCGGGAATGGCTGGCCGCCGCCGAGCGGGCAGTCACCAGCCGGTGAACCGGCCGGTCAGGTTACCGGCGGGATAACGCGAGCCACAACCACTGCGCGGCGAGCACCAGCACAGCGACGACGGCCAACACCATCCCGATGCCTGGACCCGGGCCGTCCACGGTCTGCCGGGACCAGATCGCCCATACCCCGTCCAGCGCACAGTAGGTACAGCCCAGCGCGCTGGCCCAGACCAGGCCCCAGCGCCGGGTGACTAGCGCCAGCACTGACAGACCGACCCCGAAGCCGAGTGCGACTGCACCGAACAGCCGCGGCAGCAACCCGACCTGGTCACGCGGGTCCGCGGTGCCACGCAACACGTCCCAGCCGCTGGCGTCACCGACCCACGGCAACGTGATGGCCAGTAGCAGCACCGTGATTGCGCCTGCGATCACGGCGGCGCGGGCACCAGGGTCCACGTGGCGCAGCGCCGAGCGTTCCACTGCGTCGATCTCGGCGCGCAGCTCGGCGATGCCATCCGGGTCGTCCGTCATAGTGCCGCCTCCACACAGCTCCCCGACATGGAGAGCGGTCACGCTGGTTGGCCGAACGATGGCAAGCCGAGTGCAATCCCCGGCGTGGTCGGGCGACGACCGGCAGCCCAAGCCTCGCCGGCAGCCGTCTGCCGGTGCCCGCGCGGTGGTAGATCGGACACCAGATGGTGCGGCGCACCATAGGTGATCTCGGTGAGTACCACGTCTCCCGGGCGGACCTCCACCTCGCCTGGATTGAAGTGCACCAGCCGGCCGTCCCTGGCCCGTCCGCTCATCCTCCGGGTCACCGCGTCCTTGCGGCCCTCCCCCTCGGAGACGAGGACCTCCACCTGGCTACCGACAAGGCCGCGGTTGAGTTCCCAGGAGATCTCCTCCTGTAACGCGACGAGCCGCTCGTAGCGGTCCTGAACGACCGCCTTGGACACCTGGCCAGCCATGTTCGCAGCCAGCGTGCCCGGCCGCGGTGAGTATTGGAACGTGAACGCCTGGCTGAAGCGCGCCGCCCGCACCACGTCCAGAGTGGCCTGGAAATCAGCTTCGGTCTCGCCGGGAAAACCGACGATAATGTCAGTCGACAGTGCTGCATCGGGCATCGCCGCCCGCACCTGGTCGACGATTGCGAGGTAGCGCAGCGACCGGTAAGAACGGCGCATCGCCCGCAGCACCGCGTCCGAACCGGACTGCAGCGGCATGTGCAGCTGGTGGCAGACGTTAGGGGTCTCAGCCATCGCCTCGATGACATCGGAGGTGAAGTCTCGCGGGTGCGGCGAGGTGAAGCGCACCCGCTCCAGACCATCGATCCGCCCGCAGGCACGCAGCAAGTCACCGAACGCGCGCCGGTCGCCGAACCCGACCCCATAGGCATTGACATTCTGGCCGAGCAGGGTCACCTCGAGGACCCCCTCGGCCACCAAGGCCTCAACCTCCGCGAGCACCTCACCGGGCCGGCGGTCGACCTCCTTGCCGCGCAGCGCGGGCACGATGCAAAAGGTGCAGGTGTTGTTGCAGCCCACGGAGATCGACACCCATGCCGAGTGCGCCGAGTCGCGCTTCGCGGGTAACGCGGAAGGGAACACCTCCAGCGACTCTGCGATCTCGACTTGGGCAATCCCGTTGTGCCGGGCTCGATCCAGCAACACCGGCAGTGCGCCGATGTTGTGGGTACCGAACACCACGTCGACCCAGGGTGCCCGGCGGGTGATCTCGCCACGGTCCTTCTGCGCCAGGCAGCCACCGACGGCGATCTGCATCCCAGGATGCTCACGCTTGACCGGGCGTAGCTGACCGAGGTTGCCGTAGAGCCGGTTGTCGGCGTTCTCGCGCACCGCGCAGGTGTTGAGCACGACCACGTCGGGGGTATCGTCCGGCTCAGCGAGGACGTATCCGGCCGCCTCAAGGAGCCCGGCCAACCGCTCGGAGTCGTGCACATTCATCTGGCAGCCGTAGGTGCGCACGCGGTAGCTGCGCGGGCGCTGCTCGGTGCTGGCCGTCATCGCTCCAGGGTAGAGCCGGGCCAAACTGGCCCTCGGGCTGCCCGGTCATCAACGGTGGCCAGGGATGTACCGCCATGGGCGATTCGTGACAAAGTTGCAATCTGCGTCCCGCACCCGGTCGGGTAGGGATAACCCATGCTCCCGCACCCGGAGGACTGGATGAGGTCGCCCGCGACCGCCGACCCGCCGATGATCCGGATGTCGGGAGTGGACAAACATTTCGGATCTCTGCACGTGCTGCGCGACATCAACCTGGATGTTGCTCGCGGCGAGGTGGTCGTGGTGCTCGGACCATCCGGGTCCGGCAAGTCGACGCTGTGCCGCACGATCAACCGATTGGAGCCGATCGACGGGGGCCGTATCGAGGTTGACGGGGCGCCGCTGCCTGCGGAGGGCCGGGCGCTTGCCCGGCTGCGAGCCGATGTCGGCATGGTCTTTCAGCAGTTCAACCTTTTTGCTCACAAGACCATCGCCGAGAACGTGCAGCTCGCTCCGGTGCGGGTACGCCGGATCAGTAAGCGGGAAGCGCACGAGGACGCGATGCGGTTGCTCGACAGAGTCGGGATCACCGACCAGGCCGACAAGTACCCGGCGCAGCTGTCCGGCGGTCAGCAGCAGCGGGCTGCGATCGCTCGTGCGCTGGCCATGCGGCCCAAGGTGATGCTTTTCGACGAGCCGACCTCTGCACTTGACCCGGAGATGGTCCAGGAGGTGCTCGACGTCATGGCTTCGCTGGCTGGCGAAGGCATGACCATGCTTGTCATCACCCACGAAATGGGTTTCGCCCGCCGCGCCGCGCACCGGGTGGTGTTCATGTCCGACGGCGAGATCGTCGAGGACTCGGCGCCGGAGCAGTTCTTCACCACACCGCGCTCGGTTCGCGCCAAGGACTTTCTGGGCAAGATCCTGACGCATTGATACCTGAACCGATGCGTGCGTCAACTACCGGATGGAGTAACACATGAAGCTGCGCGACATGGCGCTCGGCCTGCTGGTCAGTAGCCTCGTGTTGATCGGCTGCGGCCGGGAGACGTCTCCGGAAGCGAGCGGTACCGAGGTGCCGGTGCCCGGCGTGGCGCAGAATGTCACCGTCACCGGTTCGCCCACCTTTGGCCGGATGACCCAGCGCGGCACCGTCATCATTGGCGTCAAGAACGACCAGCCCGGGCTGGGCTACCTCAACCCGACGACCAACAGGTACGAGGGCTTCGACATCGAGATTGCCCGGCTCATCGCAGCCAAGCTCGGGTTCGATCCAGAAACCAAGATTGAATATTTGGCGATCCCGTCCGCGGCACGCGAGCAGGCAATCATCAACGGGCAGGTCGACTACTACGTCGGCACCTATACGATCAATGACGCCCGTAAGGAACAGATCTCTTTCGCCGGGCCCTATTTCGTCGCCGGGCAAGATCTGCTGGTCAGGTCGGATGACAATTCGATCACCGGACCCGACACGCTCACGGGCAAGCGGGTGTGCTCGGCCACCGGATCGACCCCCATCCGCCGGATCCGCGAGCAAGGCCTCACCGACCAGGTCATTGAGTTTCAGAACTACTCCCAGTGCGTGGACCAGTTACTCGCGGGCCAGGTCGATGCCGTGACCACCGACGACGCCATCCTTCAGGGCTACGCGGCGCAGGATCCTGAGCGTCTCAAGGTGGTGGGTGAGCCGTTCTCCCAAGAACCATACGGCGTGGGTTTACTGCGCGCTGACGACGCCTTGCGCTCCAAAGTCAATGACATCCTCGACACTGCGGCCAAAGACGGCACCTGGCAGCAGATCTACGGCGGAACGCTCGGCGAGTCCGGTTCGAACGCAACTCCGCCAGCCGTCGATAGGTACTGATCGTTATCCGATGGTGAGCAGCGCCGAGAGGAACACTGCGTGATCGAACTGCTCGTCGACAACCGCGACCTGTTCATCACCGGATTCCAGAACACGGTACTACTGTTCATCTTCGCCAGCATCGGCGCACTAGCGCTAGGGACGCTGCTGGCGGGAATGCGCGTCAGTCCGGTGCCGGTGCTGCGCTTACTGGGCGGCGGATACGTCATGATCTTCAGAAACACACCACTGACGCTGGTCTTCTTCTTTTTCGCGTTTGCCTATCCTCGCCTGGAGCTAGTGGACGTCTCCTTTTTCACCAGGGCCGTGCTCGCCTTGATCGCCTACACCGCAGCATTCGTGTGCGAGGTCCTACGATCCGGCATCAATACCGTTGACGTGGGGCAGTCCGAGGCGTCGCGGGCGCTGGGTTTCACGTTCACCCAGACTCTGATCGCAATCGTCGTTCCACAGGCCATCAGATCCGTGGTGCCGCCGATGACAAGCGTGCTCATCGCGTTGCTCAAGAACACGACGATTGCAGCAGGCTTCGCGGTGGCCGAGGCGGGCCAGATCACTCCAGCGCTGTCCGAGCGTGGCGCGCCGCTGCTCATCGGCATGCTGTGGGTGGCGATCGGTTTCGCAGTCCTGATCATCCCGCTCACCGCCACGCAGCGAACACTGGAGAAGCGGTGGAGCGTGGCCCGATGAGTTCGGTGCTCTACGACGTACCCGGGCCCCGGGCTCAAGCCCGGCACAAGGCGTTAGGGGTGTTAGCCGCCTTCGGCGTTATTGCGCTGATCGGCTTCGTTGCTTACCGCTTCTGGGTGACTGGCCAGTTCGAGGGCGCCAAATGGGAGTGGCTGCTCTACGAGAATCTCCAGTTGGGGCTGCTCGACGCACTCGGCGCCACCCTGCGAGCCTTTGTCGTCGCAGCGCTGCTTGCCCTGGTATTCGGCTTGCTGTTTGCGGTCGCCCGGCTGTCTGAACACGCGTGGCTGCGTTCGCCGGCCTTTGCAATCGTTGAGTTCTTCCGGGCAATCCCGCTCGTCATCATGATCTTCTTTTTGTACTATGCGGCGCCGCAGGCCGGACTTCAGCTCGGTGTGTTCTGGTCCCTCGTCGTGGGCCTGACGCTCTACAACGGTTCGGTGCTCGCGGAGGTGTTCCGGGCTGGCGTGCTGTCAGTGCCGCGAGGTCAGCGCGAGGCAGCGAATGCCTTGGGGCTGCGCCGCAACCAGGTGATGCGGGCGGTGCTGTTGCCCCAGGCCGTGCGGGCCATGCTGCCGACGATCGTGAGTCAGCTGGTGATCCTGCTCAAGGACACCGCGCTGGGATTCCTCATCACCTACCAGGAACTCCTTTTTCAGGCCCGTTACCTCGGTAGCCTCGCCGAGTTCGAACGCCCGATCATCCCCACGGCACTCGTGATAGGGGCGGTGTACATCACGCTGTGCATAGCGTTGTCATCGTTGGCCGGCTACCTGGAACGCCGCAACCGACACCGCCAGCGCGGGGGTCCGCAGCTGCCCACTCCGGACATGCGCGGCGTCACCGCGGGCCTCAACGCCTAGAGTCGTCGCGGTGCGCAGGCAACTGATGACCCGGGGTTCGGTAGGCGATGCCTGACGTCGACCCGTGGCGTGCGGCGCCGGAACTGCCGGCCACTCCAACACCGTCGCCCAGCAGCCGGCCCTGGACGATGCTGCGTGTCCTGCGTTGGCGCCGATGGTTGCGACCGCGCCGAATAGGCTGCCTGTTGGTGCTGCTGATGGTGCTCGGAGGCGCAGCGCTGTGGGTGCTGGATCGGGTGGTCGACGTGTTCCGCGATCACCCAGTATCAGTGGCCGGTAGCCCGTTCGACACCGTTGCCCCACAACGCCCGGCGAGCAGCGGATCGCCGACCCTCGACCGGATCATCCAGCGCGGCAAACTCATTGTGGCGATCCAGGAAGCACCCGGCCTGGCGCAGCGCTCGCCAGACTCGGGCGCCTACACCGGCTTTGACATCGCCCTGCTCGGCTTCATTGCGCGTGATTTAGGAGTGGACCCAGCCGCCACCACCTTCAAGCCGCTGACCGCTGGCAGCCGGGAGGCGGCTGTCGGCCGCGGAGAGGCCGACCTCGTGCTCGGCGGTTACGAGATCACCCCACAACGAGGCCACGAGGTGGGCGTCGCGGGTCCTTACCTGACGCGTCCACTGCGGCTGGCCGTGCCCGCCACCAGCCCAGTGACTGGCCCGGATTCGCTCGCTCCCGGGGAGGTATGCGTGCAGGCCGCATCCCCAGCCGCTGCCGCGCTGGTCGCCCGTGGCGTAGGGCTGCACACCCGCCCGACTTTGGAGTCCTGCGTGCCTCTGCTTAAAGGTCGCGTCGCGGCGATTGCCGGTGACCAGGCCGCGGTGGCGGCGGTGTTGGCGAAGGCACCCGGCACGCTGCGAATGGTCGGCGAACCACTGGGCACCACCGAGTACGGCATCGGCTTGCCGCCGGGCGACCACAAGCTCCGCGAGCGGATCACCGCGGTGCTGCGGCGCGCAATCGATGACGGTACCTGGGCCCGTCTCTACGCCGAGTACCTCGGCACTCCCGTGCCCAGCCCTCCATCCCTGCGCTGAGCTATCCCCGGTTGCGGCGCAGCAGTCGGGTCAGCGGGTCGAAGCGGACGTCGGCGACTCGCTCCTTCATC
>DASQVB010000216.1:0-5700 GCA_035640975.1 Pseudonocardiaceae bacterium | reverse complement strand
GGTCAGGCCGGGCTGCATGTTCGGATATTCGTCAACGTCGTTCGGTACCGGCAGCAGGCCCCGGTAGCGCCAGATCGATGGAGGCCCGGCTTCGATCTCCTTATGGGTCACAGAGCCAAAGTCATAGCCAACTTCCAGCGGACCGAAACACTCAGCACAGGCGAACTCTGCCGCCAGCGGCGTACTGGATCCGCATTCTCGGCACACCAGATGGCGCGCAGGGCCAAGGTTCAGAGCAGTCCGGGTGTCCAACGTGCCAGTCATCGCGAGGTCTATCCTCATCTCTCCCGCACGGCGGGTCGGAATTGGCACCGTGATCGCCAACGACCTCGCGGTGTGAAGACATGCGCGTCAGCTAGCGTCGGTTGCCGGGGCTTCGTCGGGCCGATCCCTCTGCCCCTCTGGATGAGCGGTATTCGGTTGTGCTCTTCACCGTACGTCAGTCGGTACCGCGCGCCCAGCTAAGTCCACCATGCGGGAGCTCGGATCGGATCGTGCTTCGATGCAAGGATAGGCGCCGTGAGCCCCCCAACTGTGACGTCCGCACCGCTGCACCTGGTCCTCGGCGAGGAGGAACTGCTGGTCGAGCGGGCAGTGCAGACCGCGGTGGACGCCGCACGGCGGACTGACCCAGAGGTCGAAGTTCGCCGGTTGCGCATCACCGACCTGGCTTCGGGTGAGCTCGGTGAGCTGGTCAGCCCGTCGCTGTTCGCTCAAGGGCGGGTGGTGGTACTACTCGCCGCTCACGAGGCGGGCAAGGACATCGCCGATGCGGTCCTGAGCTACCTGCGCAACCCCTCCGAGGGCATCGTCCTCGTCGTCACGCACGCAGGGGGTGGTCGGGGCAAAGCGCTGGTCGACGAGCTGCGCGCGGCGGGAGCCGTGGTCAGCGAATGCCCCCGGATCACCCGCTTCGAAGATCGGGCGGCGTTCGTGCGCGACGAGATCCACCGGGCCGGCGGGCGGATCAGCGCTGGCGCCGTCACCGCACTGCTCGACGCCGTCGGTTCCGACCTTCGCGAACTCGCTTCTGCCGCGGCCCAGCTGACCACCAACTCCGGCGGCTCGGTGGACGAGGTCGCGGTGCGCCGGTACCACCGCGGTCGTGCCGAGGTCACTGGTTTCTCGGTTGCGGAGAAGGCGATGACCGGGGACCGCGCCGGCGCCCTGGAGATGTTGCGCTGGGCGATGCAACTCGGCGTGCCGCACGTGCTGGTCGCGGACGCACTTGCCGACGCCGTGCGCACGGTTGCCCGGGTGAGCGCCGCCGGCCGGGGCGACCCGTACCGCCTGGCTTCCACGCTGGGCATGCCACCGTGGAAGGTCAAGAAAGCGATGGCCCAGTCCCGCGGCTGGGAACGCGACGGGCTGGCCCAGGCGATGCAGCTGGTCGCTGCGGTCAACGCGGACGTCAAGGGCGTAGCCGCAGACGCCGAGTATGCGCTGGAACGCGCGGTGCTGGCGCTGTGCGCCGCCCGGCGCCGCTAGCCTGATCGCTGGTGAGCAATCTGGGGCGTTACAGCTGACCGGCTCGCTGCGCCATCGCCGATTTGCGGTTCGCCGCCTGGTTACGGTGTATCACGCCCTTGCTCACGGCCTTGTCCAGCTGACGGCTGGCAGTCTGCAGCTCGCCCAGCGCCCGATCTTTCTCGCCGGCAGCAGCGGCCTCGCGAAACCGGCGGACCGCAGTCTTGAGCGACGACTTGATGGACTTGTTGCGCACCCGGGCCTTCTCGTTGGTCCGGATCCGCTTCAGCTGCGACTTGATGTTGGCCACGCGTCTACCTTCGATCTCGCCTTCAGGAGGGGGTGCCTTAGCGCGGCACGGTGAACCAGCTTAGCAGTGGGTATGACCACCCCGGAGGAAACCCCGGACAAAGCCGGTAGGACCGGGCATGGAGGTGTTGGGTCATGGAGGTGTTGGGCAGCCGTATCCTGCTCCATCCGCGAGACCGCGAGCGTTCGACGGCGTTCTACCGCGACGTGCTGGGGCTCGCCGTCCACCGCGAGTTCCCCGGCGGCACGGTCTTCGTCCTCGGTGGCGGCTTCCTCGAGGTGTCAGGGGAGTCCGCTTCAGACCCGAGCGCGGCGACGGCGGTGTGGCTGCAGGTCCGCGACCTGGCGGCGACGGCAGCCGATCTTATCCAGCGGGGCGTCGAGGTGCTCCGGGAGCCGCGTCGTGAACCGTGGGGGCTCGACGAAATGTGGATCGCCGATCCGGACGGGCTGCGGCTGGTGATCGTCGAGGTGCCCACTGACCACCCCCTGCGCGTTGACCAGCGGTCGGCGGCTTAAGAATCGTGTGCACCCACCATGGGTGTAAATTGGGTGCATGGCAAAGATCATCCAGATCAGGGACGTGCCGGACGACGTACACGCCGAACTCACCCGGAGAGCCGAGGCGGCGGGCTTGTCGCTCAGCAGGTTCGCACTGCGCGAACTGGAGCTGGCCAGTCGCGTCGGCCGTAACGCGGAGATCTTCGCCCGGCTGCGGGAGCTTCCTCCCACCGGCATCACCGGCGAGGACATCGTGACGGATATCCGCGCCGAGCGGGATCACACCGGGTGATCGTCGTCGACGCCTCAGTGATCGCTGAGGTGATCATCGGATCGGTGGGTGCCGGCGAGCGCCTGGCCGGCGAGCGGCTGGTGGCACCCGCCATTGTTGACGGTGAGGCGGGTAGTGCGGTGCGTCGGCAGTGGCGGCGCGGATCACTCGATGATGAGCGGGCTGGCATTGCGATCGGCGCTCTCGGTGCCCTGGAAATCATGCGCTTCGAGCACCGTGCCCTGCTGCCCCGAGCCTGGGAGCTGCGGCACAACCTGACCTTCACCGACGGCCTCTACGTCGCGCTGGCCGAGCAACTCGGGGTTCCGCTAGTCACCCTCGACGCCCGTATCGCAGCTGCACCGCACATCACGGCTGACGTCGAGGTGCTGGCGCACACCCAGTAGTGCTGCTACAGCGCCTCGTCGATTCCCGCACCGCTCAGAAAACCCGGTAGGGCAGGAACTTGCCGTCGAGGATCAGCCGCACCCGGTCGCCTTGGGGATCTTCGCGGCGTTCCAGCGACAGCTCGAAGTCGATGGCGCTCATGATGCCGTCACCGAACTCCTCGCGGATCAGCTCGGCCAGCGTGGCGCCGTACACCTGCACCATCTCCTGCAGCCGGTAGACCACCGGCTCGGTGGTATCGACACTGTCCGAGCCGCGCACCGGCGGTAACTGCAGGGCCGTAACGACATCGTCGTCCAGGTGCAGCAGGCGCCCCACAGCGCGGGCCTGTTCGGCGTCCAGTGGCTGCTGGCCCAGGACTGCAGACGTGCTCCACACCAGCGACCGGTCCAGAGCCTCCGCAATGGTCGTCCACGCCACCTCGAGGCGGTGCTTGGCGGCCAATGCGGCGGCCGCGGCTTCCCGGCGTCCGAGCGTGGGCAGCGGAACGATCGTCACGGTGGATCTCCTCCCGGTGGGGTTCTCTTACGATCATCCCGGTCGATCCGGTCGGCGTCATGCTGCCCACAGCGAACAGCGCAGTCAGGGCCGCACCGCGAGCAGCTGCACCTTGGGCTCGTTGCGCTGTCGCGGACGGACGTCGACGTGCACGTCGACCAGCCCCGCGCGGCGAGCCTCGTCGCCCAGCGCTGCCGGCTCGACGTTGAGGACGTGCCTGTGCACGGTGATGACCAACCGTCCGCCTGGACGCAGCACCCGCGCCAGCTCGGCAAAGCCGGCCGGCCGATCCCACAACATGATGTTGTTGACCGAGATCGCGGCGTCCACCGATGCGCTGTCGCAGCCGGTGCGCTCCGCGGTGCCGTCGGCCAACGTGACCACACCTTCGGCGACCAGCGAGGCGCACCGGGCGGCGGCCATCTCACGCATCACCGCAGAGGGATCGACGCCGATCACCTGCCCGCCCGGGCTTACCTCCGCGGCCGCCAGCCGCAAGCCCAAACCCGGCCCGGGTCCGACCGCCAGCACCCGATGCCCAGGCCGTAACCCGGCCTGCTCCACGGCCCAGCGCTCCTGCTCCCCGTTGCCCAGCGCCATCAGCGCACCGCCGAGTCGGCCGAGCACTCCGCGGGGGTGCCCGAATCCGGCGTCGAGCAGCCGCATCAACACGTCGTTCATGGCAGCCAGCTCACCACCGTGATTGCGCCCGGGCATCCGGGAACTTCCCGAGAGTGGCCCGCCGACGGCCATATCGCAGTGCATTCGCCGTGACGTGGGACCATGACGTGATCCCCTAACCATTGAGGACTGCTGAGTGCCCACGTTTGCCGACAAGACGTTCACCCCTCCCGAGCTGATCCGCAACTTCTGCGTCATCGCGCACATTGACCACGGCAAGTCCACCCTGGCTGACCGCATGCTGCAGCTCACCGGCGTGCTCGACGCGCGCAACTACCGGGCGCAGTACCTGGACCGGATGGACATCGAGCGTGAGCGCGGTATCACCATCAAGGCGCAGAACGTGCGGCTGCCCTGGCGGGTGGCTGGGGTCGACCACGTGCTGCATCTGATCGACACTCCCGGCCACGTCGACTTCACCTACGAGGTCTCCCGGGCGTTGGAGGCATGCGAGGGCGCGGTCCTGCTGGTGGACGCCGCACAGGGCATCGAGGCCCAGACGTTGGCGAACCTGTACCTGGCGCTGGAGAAGGATCTGCGGATCATTCCGGTGCTCAACAAGATCGACCTCCCGGCGGCCGAACCGGACCGCTACGCCGCCGAGCTGGCGCACATCATCGGCTGCCAGCCCGAGGAGGTGCTGCGGGTCAGCGCGAAGACCGGGCAGGGTGTACGGGAGTTGCTCGATGTGGTGGTCGAGCAGGTCCCGGCTCCGGTCGGTGACAGTGCCGCGCCGACCCGAGCGATGATCTTCGACTCGGTCTACGACTCCTACCGCGGTGTGGTCACCTACATCCGGGTGATGGACGGCCGGATCACCCCGCGGGAGCGGATTCGGATGATGGCTACCAACACCACACACGAATTGCTCGAGGTCGGCATCATCTCGCCCGATCAGAAGCCGTGCGACGGCTTGGGCGTGGGCGAGGTCGGCTATCTCATGACCGGGGTGAAAGACGTCCGGCAGTCTCGGGTCGGGGACACGGTCACCAGTGAGCGCAAGGGTGCCACCGCGGCATTGCCCGGCTACCGCACTCCCAAACCGATGGTCTTCGCCGGGCTGTACCCGATGGACGGCTCGGATTACCCGGAGCTGCGGGATGCCCTGGACAAGCTGCAGCTCAACGATGCAGCTCTGAGCTATCAGCCGGAGACGTCGGCTGCGCTCGGGTTCGGTTTCCGCTGCGGGTTTCTGGGTCTGCTGCACCTGGAGATCACCCGTGACCGATTGGAGCGCGAATTCGGCCTCGACCTCATCTCCACCGCGCCCAACGTGGTCTACCGGGTGGTCCGTGACGATGGCACCGAGCAGACCGTCACCAATCCTGCGGACTGGCCCGACGGAAAGGCCGCCGAGGTGTACGAGCCGGTGGTCCGCTGCACCCTTATTGCGCCCTCGGAGTTCGTCGGCACGATCATGGAGCTCTGCCAGGGCCGTCGCGGCAGCTTGCTGGGAATGGACTACCTGTCGGAGTCGCGGGTGGAGCTGCGCTACACCCTGCCGATGGCCGAGATCGTGTTCGACTTCTTCGACGCGCTGAAGTCCCGCACCCGTGGGTATGCCT
>DASQVB010000215.1:0-3642 GCA_035640975.1 Pseudonocardiaceae bacterium | reverse complement strand
CGTTACTTGCCTGTCGAACGCTGGGGATGTGCCACGCAAACGTGCGTGGCACATCCCCAGCGCGATAGCAGGACTGATCTGCCGGGCCGTGGTGCCCAGGGTCAGGCGTTGATCTCCTTGGGGGTGCTGCCTCCGGTGATCTCGATCTTGCGGGGTTTGGCCTTCTCGGCGATGGGGATGCGAAGGGTCAGCACCCCGACGTCGTAATGGGCCTCGATGCGGTCGGTGTCGAGTGTGTCCCCCAGGAACAGCTGCCGGGAGAACACCCCGCGGGGCCGCTCGGCAGCCTGCAGCTCGACATCCTCACCATAGGTGGGAATGCGCTCGGCCTTGACGGAGAGCACGTTGCGTTCGACGTCGAGATCGATTGACGACGGATCCGCTCCCGGCAGGTCGAAGTGTACGACGAACTGCTCTCCCTGGCGGTAGGCGTCCATAGGCATCACCGCCGGACGCGAGTTGGTGCCGTTGGCGTTGAACAGCTGTTGAGTCAGTCGGTCAAGTTCCCGAAACGGGTCGGTACGCATCAACATCGTGGATCTCTCCTTCCCGGGTGGTGGCACGATGCGATATGGTACGCACCGCTGTCGCGGTACTTCCATATTACTGTCAATGTACACAGCTGTAAAGCTACTCCTAGCTCTGGATGTTTCTTGATGGTAGTCAGCTCAGCTGTTAACGATGATCAGGGCAAACCTGGACCTCCAGGCGCATCGGTCAGGCGCACCCCATGGATGTTTGGCGGCGCTCGGTTGCTCGTTCAAGACCTACTTCGGTCGACGCTCGTCCCACTGAGCCGGCGTTCGGACGGGCCCACCCCCAGTGGCACGGTGGCACGACGGCGTTGGCTCGCCGCGTCGCGGTGTGCCAGCGTCTGCCTGCGCCTTGGTCGACGGTGCAGGCGGGGGAGCGCCAGCACTTACCACGCTGTAACCTCGCAGAGTTGAGGGTAGACAACATCTTCTGCACACTCTAAGGTTTACTGTGCATGCAGTGATAGGTTGTTCCTTCGTTGAGGAGGTGATAGCCGCGGACTGTGAGATCGGCGGCGGTGCTCTACTTTCTCGCATCGTGATCGCCAGGGCCGGGGTCTCCCGTACCGTGCCGCGATATCGCGAGGGCTGCCACCGCTAAGAAGTGCACCCGTCCTAGCCGACATTGCCAGGACGATGCCCTACACGCTGGGGTCCGGGCAGCCGTTTTTACTGTGTTGCCCGGACCCTCTTCACGCCCGGAGACCAGGTGACACGACCCCAGGGCACCGCCGACAAACTCGACGACGCCGACTACCCGGCTTACACCATGGGTCGGGCCGCGGATCTGCTCGGCGTGCAACCCGCCTTCCTCCGCAGTCTCGACGCGGCCGGGCTATTGACCCCGGACCGCTCCGCTGGAGGGCAACGCCGCTACAGCCGCGCTGAACTCGCCCTCGCCACCCGGGTGCGCGAACTGCTCGATCAGAACATGCCCTTGGCCGCCGCCACTCGCATCGTCAGTCTCGAACACCAGCTCGCCGCCGCACGCCGGCAGATCGCCCATCTCGAACAAACCGCCAGCGGGCCCAGCGAGCGCTAGGACGCGCTACACATCAGTGCCCTGCCCATGTCAGGAAGTGCGCAGTGCCAGATCCGCGAGTAGCACGGAGTGGTCGCTGCCTGCCGCTTCGGCCTCGTTCGCCAGGCACTGGACGTCGAGCACCTCCAGGTCCCTGGTAGCCCACAAGCGGTCCTGGCTAGCGCGCACAACCTCAACCAGGCCGTGCACCGGGTTCAAGCCAAGCAACGGATCCGCGCCATCGAGTACTGGCGGACCGGCGTCCATGCCGAAGATGACCGGACCGGCCACGGTGGCGAGCCATCCCGCGATCCCGGCGTGGAAAGCTCGTTGCAACTCGGGCGGGGCAGGGCCGGCTCCGGGACGACCGTGGACGCTGCACACAGTGATCAGCGCGCCAGTGGACAGCGCGACCCGCGCTGCCACCGTTCGCCACAGGAATCCGAGCCGCACGGGGTCGCGGACATCGAACGGGGCCCGGTCGAGCACGGAGGAATCCAGCACGGCAGTGGTAGGAACTCCAAGCACCGCGCATCCGAGGCGGTACTCGCTAGCCCGCCGGTCGTACAGGTCCGTGGACAACGCGCCCCAGGAGAACACCCTCGACTTGAGGTGCATCCGTTGATGCGCTGACGGGTGCGGTAGCAGCGCGCGGTAGACCGGCCGGCCGATCTCCTGGAGCAGCGCGAGGTCAGGTCGCAGCTGGCGGAGTAGCTCGACCTTGGCGTCCAGCAGCCCGGTCGGTCGGGAATCGACGTTCCAGCTCACCACTCGCAAGCGCACCGCAGTCAGCCGGTCACTGCGGTTGACTGGGCGGCCGATGCTCTGCGACCCGGTGGATTTCGGGGACGAATCCCCATACCGAGCCCAGGCGCCCCGGCTCGAAATCCTCACCGACGCGCCGCCGGTAGGACGCCTGCAGGATCGGCTTCTCATCGAGCCCCTGGTTGATCGTCACGCAAGGTGATCGGTAAGCACAGGTTGAGCAGTGCTCCCAGGTCGGGGTCGGGTAGATCCGCAGCGACGGATCGGTCATCTCCAGCGTCTCGCGGGCAACGGCGACGCCCCGCCGGTCGATTTCGAGTTCCGTCCTGGGAAGGTGGGTGCGGCGGAAGGACTCGGTACTGCGCTGCGTGATGATGCCACCGGGGCCCGGTACCGCCCCGAGCGTGACCTCGGAGGTCTGGGCCGGATCGGGGATGGCTGCGCGCAGCTCGTTGTGGATGGTGCCTTCCAGTTTGGCCAGGAAGTGGAGTTGCCAGGCCCAGCCGCGAGTCAGGGCCTGTTCATCAAGGCGGAGCTGGTCGAGGTCTGGCCAGGCTGGACCGGTGATGATCCGGTGCTCGACGAGCCAATACAGCTCGTGGTCGTCGATCACCGCTAGGTCGATCTTGACGCGGTACTGGATAGGGCGCCGGTCCGGGGTGAGGAGACCGCTGTCGGGGTTGGTCGGGTCGGGAACGTTGATATCGAACTGCGCTGCGACCTGGATCGGGGTGAAGCGGTCCACCTCCAGTGCCCATTCGAAGTAGCGCTCCAGCACGCCAGCGCCCAGCTCCAGGTGCTGATCGAAGTCTCGGACCTGCTCCGTGGACACGTCACGGGTCTTCGCGTAGGCCGCTCGCTGCCTGCGCATCGACTTCTCGAAACCGGCAACGGCCAGCGGCCGCACGATCGCCCGGTTCCACTCCCACATGCCGGGGAAGTAGTACACGTCCAGCGCATCGTGCATCGCCTCGCCGAAGTCGAACACCTGCGCCGGCTCGATCGGCTCATAGTTCTGACGTTCTTGAGCGCCGAGATCCCAGGCTCGGCGGCACCGTCGAAACAGCCTGGTTTCCCGCGGCCTGGTCACATAGTTCACGCTCACGGCCACCTCCTGCCACCCCTGCCAGGAGTTTGAGCCTACCCCGGCGTTCCGATCTCCGGCCCTCTTCAGCTACCGCATTCAGCAGGCTCAGCGGGGCTATCGGACGCTACATAGCAACGCTGAGCCCGCTGAATGCGTGGGAACAGGGTCAGCCGACGCCGAGGTGACGGGCGATGAGCATGCGCTGGATCTCGCTGGTGCCTTCGCCGATCTCCAGG
>DASQVB010000214.1:0-3514 GCA_035640975.1 Pseudonocardiaceae bacterium | reverse complement strand
CGGGTGACGCCGGTGTGGAGGTCGTCGTCGGCTAGGGCGTAGGACAGCCGGAAGTAGCCGGGGGTGCCGAAGGCCTCGCCGGGAACCACGGCGACCTCGGCGTGGTCCAGCACGGCTGCGGCCAGCTCTACGCTGGTCCGCACCGTGGCTCCGCGTAGCGAGCGGCCCAGCAGGCCCTTCACCGAGGGGTAGGCGTAGAACGCACCGTAGGGCACCGGGCACGTCACGCCCTTGATGCCGGACAGTAGCTCGACGATGGTGCGCCGCCTGCGGTCGAAGGCCTCGCGCATCTGGGCTACCGCGTCCAGCGGCCCGGATACCGCAGCCAGTGCGGCACGTTGAGCCACGTTGCAGACGTTGGAGCTCAGGTGCGACTGCAGGTTCGTGGCCGCCGTCACCACGTCCGGCGGACCGATCAGCCAGCCGACTCGCCACCCGGTCATCGCATAGGTCTTGGCCACGCCGTTGAGCACCACGCACTGCTGCGCCAGCTCGGGCACCGCTACCGGCATCGACTGCGCCTGGACACCGTCGTAGACCAGGTGTTCGTAGATCTCGTCGGTGACCACCCACACTCCGTGCTCAGCTGCCCAACGCCCGACTTCGACCACAAGCTCCGGCGGCGCCACCGCTCCGGACGGGTTTGACGGGGAGCACCACAGCAGGACCTTCGTGCGCTCGGTCCGGGCGGCCTCGAGCTGCGAGACGCTGGGCAGGTAGCCACTGTGCTCGTCAGTGGGACACACCACCAGCTCGCCGCCGGCCAGCGCGATCGCCTCCGGGTAGGTCGTCCAGTAGGGAGCGGGTAGCAGCACTTGGTCGCCAGGATCGACCAGCGTGGCGAACGCTTGATACACGGCCTGCTTGCCGCCGTTGGTGATGAGTACCTGGCGTGGCTCGATCTGGTAGTCGGAGTCCCTGCTGGTCTTGGCTGCGATGGCCGCCCGCAGTTCAGGCAGGCCTGCGGTGGGCGTGTAGCGATGGTTGGTGGGGTCCGCGCACGCCGCCACCGCAGCCTGCACGATCTCCGGCGGTGTCGCGAAGTCGGGCTCCCCGGCGCCGAATCCAATCACCGGACGACCAGCCGCCTTGAGCGCCTTTGCCTTCGAGTCCACCGCGAGGGTGGCCGACTCGGCGATACTGCCGACCCGGGCGGAGATGCGACGAGTACCGGTCCGATGGGGGGCTGCCATGCCCAGCATCGTCTCACCCGCCGACGCACTTGGTCCCGCGGAGCGGCATGGTGACTGCCGGAGTCGCTGGCCGCGGGCAGGCACCGTGATGCCCGCCTCACGGCACCCGGAATTCCGGCTGCGACTGGGCAGTTGGAGTGCAGTAGCTGTGGTGGCCTACACTCTGGTGTCTGGTTACCAGTGGATCCTTCGCGCCCGGTGATGGCCGTGGCCCGGGCGATTTATCGGTATCCGTCGAGGCGCCCCCCGGGCGTCTGCGAAGGGGTGTAGCTCAACTGGCAGAGCAGCGGTCTCCAAAACCGCAGGTTGCAGGTTCAAGTCCTGTCGCCCCTGCGTCAATGAGAACCCGTGACGATGACACAGCGACGATGAGAAGCTGGCGACTACCCACCAGCGATCGGCCCGGCCGAGCGGAGGACCATCAGCGTGAGTGACGATCGCGCCCGCGAGACGGAGGAACGGGAGGAGCGTCCCGAAGACTTGGACGATGCTCCGCGGCCCGCCTCCGCCGCTGCTGCGCGTCGGCAACGGTCCTCCAGCCGACCTGCTGGCACGGAGCCATCCGGGATCGCCGGCAAGGACCAGCCGACCAGGCCACGGGGCGCTACCGACACCAAGGCAGCTGCGCCGGCCCGGCTGATCCGGTTCCTTCGCGAGGTCGTCTCCGAGCTGCGCAAGGTGATCTGGCCAACCCGTCGGGAGCTGGTGGTCTACACCGCGGTCGTGCTGGTCTTCGTCAGCTTCATGGTTGCTTTCGTGGCACTGCTGGACATGGGGTTGGGCAGGGTCATGTTGAGCGTGTTCGGCTGACAGTCCACCAGCGCGACATGACGTATGAGAGGAAGCGAGACCCATTGTGACCTCCCCCGAAGGCCGGTCGGAGCTGACGGAGCTGTTCGATGCGCAGCCTGCCGAGCCGCCCGAGGCGGTGCAGCTCATCGAAAGCGCCGAGAGACCTGAGATCTCCGATGAGGCGTCCCGCGATGCCGAATCGGCCCAGAGTGAGCGCGACAAGGCTGACAATGTTTCGGACCCCGTTGAGGAACTCCGGTCCGCGCTGGCCGCCGCTCCCGGCGAATGGTACGTGGTGCACTCCTACGCCGGTTATGAGAACAAGGTAAAGGCCAACCTGGAAACCCGGGTGCAGACGCTGGACGTGGAGGACTTCATCTTCCAGGTGGAAGTGCCCACCGAAGAGGTCACCGAGATCAAGAACGGTCAGCGCAAGCAGGTGCAGCGCAAGGTGCTGCCCGGCTACATCTTGGTTCGGATGGACCTCAATGACGCTTCATGGAGTGCGGTACGCAACACGCCCGGAGTCACCGGGTTCGTCGGCGCTACATCGCGGCCCTCGCCGCTGACCCTGGATGAGGTGCTGAAATTTCTAGCCCCACGGGTAGAGCAGCCGAAGGTGGCAGCCGGTGCCGGTAAGCAGGCAGCGGGCTCTGGCGCAGCCGGGTCCGCGATCGAGGTCGACTTCGAGGTGGGCGAGTCGGTGACCGTCATGGACGGACCGTTCGCCACGCTGCCGGCAACGATCAACGAGGTCAACGCCGACGCGCAGAAACTCAAGGTGCTGGTTTCGATCTTCGGCCGGGAGACTCCAGTCGAGCTTTCGTTCAGCCAGGTCGCCAAGCTCTAACGGATAGTCCGAGGAAGGAACCATGCCCCCTAAGAGGAGAAAGAAGCTCACGGCCACCGTGAAGCTTGCGCTAGAGGCCGGCACCGCGAACCCGGCCTCGGTCGGGCAGGCGCTGGGTCCGCACGGTCTGAACATCATGGAGTTCTGCAAGGCCTACAACGCTGCCACGCAGAACAGTCGTGGCGAGGTCGTCCCCGCAGTGATCTCGGTGTACGAGGACCGCTCGTTCGACTTCGTGCTCAAGACTCCGCCTGCCTCCGTCCTGCTGCTCAAGGCCGCCGGGGTGGCCAAGGGGTCGGGAGAGCCACACAAGACCAAGGTCGCCAAAGTCGACCGTGAGCAGCTGCGGGCCATCGCAGAGCGCAAACAGGAAGACCTCAACGCCAACGACATCGACGCCGCGATCAAGATCATCGCTGGCACGGCACGGTCAATGGGCATCACAGTCGCCGACTGAGACCCGCTCGCAGCGTCGAAGCACTGCAACTGAGAATTATCTGCAGGATCGAGGCGTTAGCACTAGCAGTACCCAGTACGCGTGGGAGGGCCAGGCGCTGGCCCCTACCACGACTGATCCTTTGAAGGGCAGTGACATGAAGCGCAGCAAGGGCTATCGCCAGGCCTTCGACAAGGTCGACCGCAGTCGCCTCTACAGCCCGCTGGAGGCCGCGGCTTTGGC
>DASQVB010000213.1:0-16763 GCA_035640975.1 Pseudonocardiaceae bacterium | reverse complement strand
GCCGTCAGCACGGCCAGCGACGCCACCATCCGCACTTCCCCGCCCAGCCCGACGCGATCGGCGGCGCAAAAACGCGCCGCAGCCATTCCCGCGGCGCAGGACACGGGCGAGCGCAACGCGGGGATGTGCGCACCGCGGTGCTGTTGCTGCTCGCCGAGCAACCCATGCATGGCTACCAACTCATGCAGGCCATCACCGAGCGAACCTCCGGTGCCTGGCGACCCAGCCCCGGCGCTATCTACCCGACTTTGAGCCAACTCGAAGACGAAGGCCTCATCGACACCCTCGCTGAGGGTGGCCGCAAACTAGCCACCCTGACCGACGCTGGCCAGGCATACCTCCAGACCCGCGGTGAGACGTTGCCCGATCCATTCGCGGAGTTCACCGCGCGCTGCGGTGGGAGCAGCGAGCTTCGAGACGCCCTCGAGGAGCTGCGCTACCCCGTCCGCCAACTCGCACGGGGCGACTCTCAGCAGGTGCAGGCAGCTCAGCGAGTCCTTACCGAGGCCCGCCGCTCGCTGTACCTCATCCTCGCTGAGAGCCCCACCCCCGCGCAGGCCAGCCAGCAGTGACCGAGCGCAATACCATCGCCCAGCCCGTCTCCTCTCGAGGACGATCACTGTTTGTGATGCTTGCCGGTCGTCATCGCACGCTTTGAACGAATCGCAGGGCAGGGTAGGTAAGTGCGACTAGCGGTCGGTGCCGTCGTGTCCGGTCTGGCGCAGCGCTCGGCGGGCACGCACGATGGGCAGCGGGTCCAACGGGTGGCGGACCAGGTGCCGCACAATGGCGCGCGGCACGACTTGGGTGAAAAAGACTCCCGCGTCGATCGACTCGCGGACCGCGCGCACATGATCACGTGGCATACGTGAGCGGATAAGGCCCTGGCTTAAATCGTTGAGGTCCGCCCGTCGGAAAGCCTCGGCAAGCTCCGCATGGCGCCCTCGATAGGGGGTCAGGTGGTGGTGCTTGGCGACGATGACCGCAAGCTCATCGGCCCACGCGCCGCGTCCGGTACGCTGCAGCCAGGCGTCCATGGTGCTGATGGACGGCCCGAGATAGTTCAACGAACTGAACACGTCGATGTCGTGAAAGGCTGCCGCGATAGCCAGCTTGTCGTCGCGGTCATCGCGATCAGGCACAATCGCCCGCGCCATATTGAACACTCGGTAAACATGGCCTCGGTAGCTGACCCAGCCGCGCTCGTCTCCTGACGCGTGATCCCGATGAGAATCGAGGATCTCCTCAACGAGAGGATAAGTCTGGAGGACGTTCGTGGTCACAGATGGCATAGTACTCATCTCCGTTCTGGAACTTCGCGGCCACCGCCCTTGACGCTTACAGAGTTCGGATCCCAAACACCTCTTTGGCACCGATATCGATAATCAAGCTAGATCGCGTTGCCCGCAGGTACATCTGCCAGATGGCATATGTCGAAAGTGCAGGAGGGGCGCCTGACGACCGCTGTCTCGTCACAACTGCTCGGCTGCATCAGTACCGCGCGGCGAACCGACCGCGCGTTTGGTGCATCGGCTACTAGCTGGGAGCACGACGGGATGCCCAGCTTGGCGAAGACGTGTGAAAGATGGATCTTCGCGCTACCTGCGGAGATGAACATGCGCTCGCCGATCTGGCGGTTGGTGAGGTGGGCAGCGATGTGGCGCACCACCACAAGTTCGATGGTGCCTACCGCCGACGTCGTGTAAACCGCTGATCGGCGGGAGAGCACGGTGGGCCCGGTCAGGTGAGGTTGGCGAATGCCTCGACCTGGTTGATCCGACCAGAAATGATCAACACGTCGCCGCGGTGCACAACGGTGTCCGGGGTGGCGTAGGTGAACTCCTCGCCGGGACGCTTGACGGCGACCACCGTAATCCCGTGCCGGGCGCGGACCCCGCTGGCCGAGAGCGGACGATCGAGGATCTCGGCCGGGGCGGCGGTCTTGACCATGGCGAAGTCGTCCTCGAACTCGATGTAGTCGATCATCCGGCCGGTGACCAGATGGGCCACCCGTTCGCCCATATCAAATTCGGGCAGCACGACGTGGTGCGCGCCGACCCGTTCCAGGATGCGGCCGTGCTCGCGGCTGGTGGCTTTGGCCCAGATGTGTGGGATGCCTAGGTCGACCAGCACCGCGGTGGTGAGG
Organism: Pseudonocardiaceae bacterium; assembly: GCA_035640975.1. Classification (GTDB taxonomy): domain Bacteria; phylum Actinomycetota; class Actinomycetes; order Mycobacteriales; family Pseudonocardiaceae. Next base: position 14,617 of record DASQVB010000213.1, on the reverse strand, counting down.
ATGCTCGCCTCAAGGTCGGTGCCAATGCCGACGACGGCACGGCTGAAGTCGGGCACGTCGAGCTGCTGCAGCGCCTCGGCGTCGGTGGTGTCGGCGACCGCGGCGTGGGTCAGGTCATCGGCGTACCTCTGGACGAGGACCGGATTGCTGTCCAGGCCGAGCACCTCCGAGCCGCGGCGGACCAGTTCCAGCGCCAGCGATGCGCCGAACCGACCGAGGCCGAGCACGACCACCCGGCTGGTGCGTAGATCGCGGTCGTTCTTAGCCAACGATGGTTCGCTCCTCCGGCAACTCGTAGCGGCGCCCGCGGTCGCGCAGGGCGAGCGCGGAGGCCAGCGTGATGGGTCCCAGTCTGCCCAGGAACATCAGCGCGGTCAGCACGAGTTGCGCGGGCGTCGACAAGTCGTCGGTGATGCCTGTCGACAGCCCCGCGGTGCTGAAGGCGGCGACGGTCTCGAACAGCACCGCGTCGAGCCCAAAGTCGCTGATCGACAGCAGGATCACCGTGGACACCATCACCAGTCCGACGCCGGCCAGCGCGACGGTGAGCGCCTGACGCTGCACGGTGGCGGGCAGCCGGCGGCCAAGGACGTGCACCGTGGGCTCGCCGCGGACCTCAGCGAGCATGATGAACGCGAGTAACGCGAAGGTGGTCACCTTGATGCCGCCGGCAGTGCCCGCACTGCCGCCGCCGATGAACATCAGGACTTGCGTGATGAGCAGTGTCGCGGAGTCCATCTGCCCGACGTCAACGCTGTTGAAACCCGCGGTGCGCGGCATGATGCCGTGAAAGAAACCGATGACCAACTTGCCGCCCACGTCGACCGGACCGATCGTGCCGGGGTTGCGCCACTCGGCGATGAGGAACGCTGCGATCCCCACTCCCACGAGTATCGCGTAGGTGAGGACGGTGACCCGTACGTGCAGTGACCACCGTGAGGTGCGGCCGCGCAACCGCCGGCCCAGCTCGAAGAGCACCGGGAAGCCGATGCCCCCGGTGATGCTGGCGAGCGCGACCGGCACGCAGATCCAGGGATCGGTGGCGAAGGAGATCATGCTGTCGGTGAACAGCGCGAAGCCGGAGTTGTTGAACGCTGACACTGCGTGGAAGCCGCCGAGATACAGCGCTCGCCCCAGCGGTTCGTCGTAGAACAGCGCGAATCGCCCCACCAGCGGCACCGCAACCAGGAACTCGATCACGAGACTGATCGCCAGCACGCCGCCGAGGACCCGACGGACCTCAGCGAGCCCGAGCGACTTGGTCTCAGCTTGAGCGGTCAACTGGAGCCGCAGCCCCATGCGCCGGGCGATGAGCAGACCGAGCAGCGTCGCCAACGTCATGATCCCGATGCCGCCGGCCTGGACCAACCCGAGAATCACCAGCTCGCCGAACGTGGACCAGTACGTCGGCGTGTCCACCACGAGCAAGCCGGTGACGCACACGGCCGAGACCGCGGTGAACACCGCCACCACGAAGCCGGTCGACGCGCCGGTCTCGGTGGTGCCGGGCAGCATTAGCAACACCGTCCCGATCGCCGCCGCCATGGCGAATCCGGCGACGACTGCGGCGGCCGGCCTGCGGAGCAACCCGGCAACCGGCGACCACTGCTGCAGCGCTGCGATCACCACGAGGCGGAGACTAGCTTGGGGAGTGCCGCGCTCACCGCACGTGGGCGGCGAGGACACTGGTCGGTGTGAGCCGGCCGTCCCCGCAGAACCTTCCGAACGCGGCAAGCGCTCGGCGCCGGCTGTCGTCCCAGGCCAGACGCGGGGAGCTGCTCGACGCGGCGCTGCGGGAGTTCAGCAGCCGGGGTTATTACCTCACCCAGATGGAACACGTCGCCGCCACCGCAGGGGTGAGCAAGGCGCTGGTGTACCAGCACTTCCCGAGCAAGGAGGAGCTCTTCACGGCGGTGACCGCGCATGTCGTGGAGGGCTTCATGGGGCGGCTGCCCGAGGTGTTGGGCAAGGCCGGTGATGCGCTGGGTGCCTGGCGCGGCGTGGTCCGGCTGCTCTGCGACTTGGTGAGCGAGCGTCCGGAGGCGTGGGCGCTGGTCGCGCGGCACCTGGATAACCCCGAGGTCGGCGCGCCGCTGCGCGGGCTCCGGGAGCAGATGAATGAGGTGCTGGCGGCGGTACTCGCCAGCTACTACGCGCCCGAGCAGGGGGGTGCGGCGTCCTCTGAGCAGGAGGTACTGGAGCAGGCACGGCTGACCGTCCCGTTGCTCGTCGGCGCGTTGCAGGGGCTGATGTCCTGGTGGCTGGAGCACCCGGAGGTGCCGCGAGTGAAGGTGGAGGCGCGGGCGGTGGCTTTCGGATGGCTCGGCCTGGATCGGATCCGTCGAGGTGAGTGGCTTCCGCTTGCGAGTGACTGACTAGTCAGTTACTTTAAGAGTGCCCGGACGTCAAGGAGGCCGCACATGTCCAAGACGAGCACCGTTGAGGCGACGACCAGCCGCATCCCGGACCGCGAGGAAACCGCGCAGCGGCTGCTGAAGACCTCGGCCAAGCACTCCTACGACCCGGCCCTCGAGATTGACTGGGACGCCCCGCTCGCACCGGACCGCTACTTCATCGACCCGCGCCGCAGCTCGCTGTACGGCACCGCGATCTGGGACCGGATGAGCGAGCAGCAGCGAATCGAGCTGACCAAACACGAGCTCGCGAGCCTTTACTGCATGGGCATCTGGTTCGAGACGATCCTCATGCAGATGCTAGTTCGGCATGTCTATGACCGTCCCAAGGGCAGCGCACACGCCCGGTACGCCTGGACCGAGATCGCCGACGAGTGCCGGCACTCGGTGATGTTCTCCCGCGCCGCGGAGAAGTTCGGTGGCCCGAACTACGGTCCCGGGTGGTTAGTACAACACCTCGGGCGGCTGCTCAAGACGACCTCCAACGGCACCCTGACCTTCACCGGCGCGATCTACGTCGAGGAGATCCTCGACGCGGTGCAGCGCGAGCAGATGGCGGATGAGTCGCTACAGCCGATGGTGCAGAAGGTGTCGTGGATCCACGTCGTTGAGGAAGCTCGCCACATCCGCTACGCACGCGACGAAACCCGTCGCCAGTGGCCTCGGCTGGGTCCGCTGGGCCGGACGTACAGTCGCTTCGTCCTCGCGTTGGTGGTCTACTTCTCCACCACCAGGCTGATTGACCCGAAGGTGTACGCGGCGGTCGGGCTGGACGTCGACGAGGCCATCGCGGCGGCAGCTGGGAACCCGCACTGGCGGCAGACCAAGCAGTTCGCCGCCCGCAAGGTCATCGACTTCTTCAACGAGTTCGGACTCATCGCCGGGCCGGGAAAGCTGCTCTGGCGCCGGGCCGGCGTGCTGTAGGTGAGTCAGCTGCCGGCCTGAAGCGCCGCGACGAGCCGGTCCACCGCGGTGCCCAGCCCCCATTTCCGTTGCAGGGCGGTGAGCGCACCGGGGTCGGCCGGCGCTACCGGCAGCGTGTCGTCGCGGTCTTGGCGCACCGGGGCATCGGTCGCCACCCGCACCACGGCGGGGGCCAGCTCCAGGTAGTCCCGGGACGCCCGCAGCTTAGCTCGCATCCCCGGGGCGAGCGCCGCCCGCGGATCGTCCAGCGCCACGAGCAGGCCCTCCACCGAGCCGAACCGGCTGATCAACGTGGCCGCGGTCTTCTCCCCGATACCCGGCACCCCGGGCAGTCCGTCGGAGGGGTCGCCGCGTAGCGCGGCCAGATCCGCGTAGCCGGCTCCGGCTTCGGCCTCGGGCAGCCCGTAGCGCTTAGCGAGCTCGGCGGGGCCGATCACCTCCGCTTTGGCCAATCCGCGCCCGACGTAGACCACCCGCACCGGAGTCGGCTCGGTACGCACCACCTGAAACAGGTCCCGGTCACCGCTGACGACCTCAACCGGGTCGCGGCGCTCGGCCGCAACCAGCGCGCCGATCACGTCGTCGGCCTCGTATCCCTCGGCGCCTGCAGTGGCCAGGCCGGCGGCGGCCAGCAGCTCGAGGATCAGCGGCACCTGCGGGCTCAGGGTGTCCGGCACCTGCTCGACGTCGGTAGCGTCGGGTCCGGTCTCCTCGGCGACCCGGTGCGCCTTGTAGGAGGGGATCGCGGCGACCCGGAAGGCCGGCCGCCAGTCCAGGTCCAGGCAGGCCACCAGCCGGGACGGGCGGCGCGACTCGATCAGGCGGGTGACCATGTCCGTGAAGCCGCGCACCGCGTTCACCGGGGTACCGTCCGGGGCGGTGATCGACTCCGGGACCCCGTAGTAGGCCCGGAAGTACAGGCTCGCGGCATCGAGCAGCAACAGTGGTGCATCCATGAGAGCAGAGCCTGCCAGTTCCCGGTCCCGGGTCTAACCTTTGACTGTGCCTGCCCTACTCGACACGCTCACCTCCCGCCTGGCCCGGGCCCAGCAGGCCACCCAGGTCGCCGGCTTGGATGCCCTGCTGGTCACGCCCAGCTCTGACCTGCGCTACCTGCTGGGGATGGCCGGCGAGTCCCATGAGCGGTTGACCTGCCTGGTGTTGCCCGCCGTCGGTGACCCGGTGTTGGTCGTCCCAGTGCTGGAACGCCCGGGGCTGGACGTCACCCCGGTGCCCGAGCTCGGCCTGGAGATAGCCGAGTGGGCCGATGACGATGACCCGTATGCACTGGTCGCCGGTCTGCTGCTGCGGTCCGGTGCGCGACCGGCACGCGCCGCGGTGGGGGATGCGATGCCCGCGGCGCACGTGCTGCGGTTGCGGGCCGCGCTGCCCGCCTGCGAACAGGAACTGGCGTCGACGGTGCTGCGCCAGCTGCGGATGCGCAAGGACGCCGCTGAGATCGCCGCGCTGACCGTGGCGGGCCAGGCCATCGATCGGGTGCACGCCCGGATGGGGGAGTGGCTGCGAGTCGGCCGCACCGAGGCTCAGGTCGGCGCCGACGTGGCCGCCGCGATCGTCGCGGAGGGGCACACCGCGGCAGCGTTCGTCATCGTCGGTTCCGGTCCACACGGGGCAAGCCCGCATCACGACGTGTCGGACCGGGTGATGCAACCAGGGGACGTCGTGGTGGTCGACATCGGCGGGCCGACGCCGGAGGGTTATTTCTCCGACTGCACCCGCACCTACAGCCTGGGCGATCCGGCCGCCGCCGACGTCGTCGCTGGTTATGCGGTACTGCAGGCTGCCCAGGACGCCGCGGTAGCGGCAGTCCAGCCGGGGATCACTGCCGAGCAGGTGGACGCCGCCGCCCGGATCCCGATCACCGACGCTGGTTTCGGTGACCGGTTCATCCACCGGACCGGGCACGGGATCGGCCTTGAGGTGCACGAGGAGCCCTACATCGTGGCGGGCAATGATCTGGTGCTGGAACCTGGAATGGCGTTCAGCATCGAACCCGGCATCTATCTTCCCGGTTGTTGGGGCGCCCGTATCGAGGACATCGTCGTGGTCAACGAGCACGGCGCGACCCGGCTCAACCACCGCCCCCGCGAGCTCGTGGCATTACCGGTATGACGGCATCCCATTGTGGCGATCACCACAATCTCTGAATTTTACATGGTTCACAGGCGCGCAACGGAATATTAACGCCTCATCGCAATTGGTCACATGCCGCCGGTTTCGACGTAACGACTGGATCCCCTAACCTGGAGAAGGTGACCGACGGGGCTTGCCCTGGCGCCCGGACACCCGGTAACGCGCCAGCTCACTGACGACAACGGCGGGGCTGACCGCCAATCAACGTCATCAGTCCCGCCGCCCGCGGAAATGCGCAGATGGGAACAGACCATGACGATAATCAGTAAGACTGCAGAAGTACGCGAGACCGATGAGTACGATCTCCTGGTGACACCCGAGTTCGCTCAACTTGCGGACTTCGCGGGATTTGGACCCTACGAGGCAGTGGCCGTGCAAGAGACCGGTAAGGCTATTGCACCGTTCACCGACAATATCGCGGAAGCAGTATCCGGATACCTCATGACGCGTCCAGAATCTGCTCCGTTGATGAGTGGGGCGGAGTCACCAGTCAGCACACTGGTAATCAAGGAGTGGCTGGATAGGACGATCGCCGGGCCGTTTGACGCCGAGTTGTCTGCCTTCCTGCGAGAGGTCAGTCAGGTCGAGGGCAAGGGGATAACCTTTCCGGGTGTGCAGGTGCCGCTTCCGCCCCAGCTGATCTTGGCTGTCACTGCATGGATGCAGGGGCAGATCCTCAAGGCCTTGGGTGAGACCTGCGACGTCGCCAATGTTTCGGCCGCCGGGGGAGCATGGATGAACCAGTTCATGCTGCAGCTCGGGATCATCCTTGAACCTACCCTGGCAGCACCGGAGGCCCCCCTGGGTCGCCATGAAGCCGCCGAGTTTCATCCCTACGCGGAGTTTGCGGGTTTTGGTGCCAAGGAGACGTCGATTCTGCGCAAGACCGGTCCGCTCCTGGGGCCAGCGGCAGGTGGCGTGGTCACCCTTGCTTATGACTACCTGCTCTCCCGTCCAGAATCAGCCGGATACTTCCAGGACGCATCGCATCTCACGCAGCGCAAAATGACACTCAAGGCGTGGTGGTCCAGAAGTACTACGAAGCCGATGAACGGTGATTTCCACGCTTATATGTCGAAAGTGGCCGATTCCCATGTCAAGGGCGGCGGGACGCATCCCCACGTGGTCATTCCGGCTGATCTAACTATCGCTCTCATGGGGTGGGTTGAGATGCGGGTCATGACGGCGTTGAACACCGTAGCGCCGGGAGCCGACGGTGAGTATGTCTTCGGGAAGATTCCCGAGCCGGCAGCGGCCGCAGAGGTAGGCCAGGCGTGGATGCGCATGCTGACCCTGCAACTGGGCATCCTGCTCAAGCCTTACCTGGCATCGCCGGCCGCACCTGAGGCCGCCTGAGGACGTCCGCCACCCACCGATCCTCCCGGTTAGGGTTCGGGCGTCTGGGAACCGGGTGCACCCCGAGACCGTTCTCGGGGTGCACCCGGTTGCTGATTCGGGATTGACACTGAGGCGGCAGTATTGCCGCGGCGGCACAGTAGAGATCGGTCGCCATGAGGAGGATTCGATGAGCACGTCACTGACCCGGCCCCGCCACGGCACGGTCATCGCGGGAGTGTGCGCGGGACTTGCCGAGCGCTTCGGCTGGAGCGCCAACGCAGTGCGACTGCTGTTCGTACTGTCCTGCCTGCTGCCCGGTCCGCAGTTCGTGATCTACGTGGTGCTCTGGTTCATCATGCCCCAGCGGACGTACTGAGCCGATTTGACAGCGGCGCCGATTTGACAGCGGTGAAGTGCCCGGTCACGGCAGGCGCGCACGCAACCAGCCGTACCAGTCGCCGATACCGTCACCGGTGGTCGCAGACAGCTGCACCACCTCAACACCCGGGTTCGCCCGGCGTGCGCCTTCAAGGAATGCGGCAACGTCGAAGTCGACATACGGCAGCAGATCGATCTTGTTGAGCAGCACCAGATCCGCAGCGCGGAACATCTGCGGATACTTCCGCGGTTTCTCCGCACCCTCGGTTACCGAGGTGATGACCACGCGGGCTTGCTCCCCGAGGTCGAACAAAGCGGGACACACCAGGTTACCGACGTTCTCGATCAGCACCACCGAGCTGTCCGGGGGGTCCAGCGTTTGCAGGCCACCCGCCAGCATCTGGGCGTCGAGGTGGCAGCCCGACCCGGTGTTGATTTGGACCGCCGGCGCGCCAGTGGCTCGGATTCGATCCGCGTCAAGCACTGTCTCCTGATCACCCTCGACCACCGACACCTGCAGTTCGACGCCCAGCTCGCGAATGGTGCGCTCGAGGAGCGTGGTCTTACCCGCCCCCGGTGAGCTCATCAGGTTCACCGCGAGAATGCCATGTTCGGCAAACCACTCGCGGTTGCGCTCAGCAAGAGCGTCATTGCGAGCCAACACGGCCTGCTCAAGGGTAACGGTGCGGGTTTGCGGCTCCTGGTGCCCATGCCCATGGCCGTGCTCATGCTCATGGCTGTGTTCGTGTGCGTGCCCGTGTTCATGTTCGGGGTACACGAGAATGGTGTCCCCAGAGCAGCCACAGGTCGCACACATCAGGCCAGCACCTCAACTTCCCGGATTCGTAGTTCCTCACCCGCGAGGAGTTCTCGATTCGCACTCCCGCACTCACAGAGTACTAGCAAGTCGTCCAGCGCGAACTCTGCGCCGCAGTCCCGACAGCGGGCCATTCCAGAGGGCTGGATGATTTCTAAAGAGGCACCTTCCAGCGGGGTGCCCGCGGTGATGACTTCGAAACAGAACTGGACCGAATCGGCCACCACGCCGGAGAGCGTACCGATCTCCAGGCAGACCCGTCGCACCGGCGTGTCACCCATCCGATCGCACACTGCCTGGACCACGCTCTGCGTGATCGCCATTTCGTGCACCCAGCCCTCCTCGGTCAGCATCCCAGTGCAGTCGCCTGCGGAGATCTTGTCAAGGGCGAGATAATCCCCTGGTGCAGCAATCTATCCGAGTTGAGGTGCGGGTCGAAGGCGTCGTACAGGGCGTGGGCTTCCGGCCTTACGTGCACGGCCTGGCGGGCCGTCTGGGCCTGTCAGGCCGAGTCGGTAACGACACTGCGGGCGTCTTCGTGGAAGTGGAGGGAGCCGAGCAGACGGTCACCGAGTTCCTCGCGGTGCTACCCATGCAAGCTCCGCCACTGGCCGTCATCGAGCAGGTGCGGACCAGCCCGTTGGTTCCGACCGGAGAGCCCGGTTTTCACATCGTGGCCAGCAACGCCGGCGGTCGCCGGGACACCCTGATCTCGGCGGACAGCGCCACCTGTGCGGACTGCCTACGCGAGCTGGCCGATCCCACCGACCGCCGTTACGACTACCCGTTCATCAACTGCACCAACTGCGGTCCCAGGTTCACCATCGTGCGAGACGTGCCCTACGACCGGCCGTTCACCACGATGGCGCCATTCGAGATGTGCAACGACTGCGCCGCGGAGTACCACAATCCCGCTGACCGGCGCTTTCACGCTCAGCCGGTGTGCTGCCCCGCCTGCGGTCCGCGGCTGCGACTGCTCGACGCCGACGGTACCGAGCTGCCCGGTGATCCGCTGGCCGAGGCCGCGGCGTTGCTGACCGGTGGCGCCGTGCTGGCCGTCAAGGGACTCGGCGGCTACCACGTGTCGACCCTGGCCGGTGGGAGTACTGGGGCCACCGCCACTGCCACCCTCCGGGCCCGTAAACACCGCGAGGACAAGCCGTTCGCGGTGATGGTGGCAGATCTGGACACCGCTCACGAACTTTGCGTGATCGACCAGGTGGGGGAGCGGGTGCTGGCCAGCCGGCGGCGGTCCGTGGTGTTGCTGCCCCGACGCCCGCAGGCTCCGGTCGCGCCGGCAGTCGCGCCCGGCAACCGGTCACTGGGCCTGATGTTGCCCTACACCCCGCTGCATCACCTGCTGCTCCGGGCCACCGCCGCTCCCATCGTCTTGACCAGCGGCAACGTCTCCGATGAGCCGATCGCGTACCGGGACGACGACGCGATGCGCCGGCTGACCGGGATCGCGGACGCCTTTCTGACCCATGACCGGGCGATCCACATGCGAACTGACGACTCGGTGGTGCGGGTTTTCCGCGGCGCTGAGCTGCCGGTGCGCAGATCTCGCGGCTACGCCCCCGAGCCGCTGACCCTGGCGCAACCGGTGCCCCGGCCGATTCTCGGCTGTGGCGCCGAGCTCAAGAACACCTTCTGCCTGGCTCGCGGGCGACACGCCTTCGTCTCCCACCACATCGGCGATCTGGAGAACTACGAGACCCTGCGCTCGTTCACCGAGGGCATCGCGCACTTCGGGCGGCTCTTCGACGTGGCACCGGAGGTGGTTGCCTACGACCTGCACCCGGAGTATCTGTCCACCAAGTACGCCCTGGAGCGCGCCGACGTGGAGCCCGTCGAGCTCATCGGGGTGCAACACCACCACGCGCACCTCGCGTCGTGCCTGGCCGACAACGGCGACGCAGGTCCGGTACTGGGAGTGGCCTTCGACGGGTTGGGCTACGGCAGCGACGGCACCCTGTGGGGCGGCGAGTTCCTGCTGGCCGATCTGACCGGTTTCCAGCGCTTGGCGCACCTGGTGCCGGTCCCGATGCCCGGCGGCGCCACCGCCATCCGGCAACCCTGGCGGATGGCCGCCGCCTACCTGGGCTCAGAGGCACCGGAGGAGTTGGTGCAGCGCCACGCCGAGCAATGGGATGCTGTGCTGGCGATGGCCGGCCGCGGCGTGAACGCGCCGCTGACCTCCAGCGCAGGACGCCTGTTCGACGCCGTGGCAGCGATCCTCGGCGTCCGGGACTCGATCAACTATGAGGGCCAGGCCGCGGTGGAGCTCGAGCAGCAGGCCGATCGCGCCGAGCAGGGCAGCTACCCGGTGACGGTGACCAAGGGACCCGCACTGCAACTGCACGGCGCGGACCTGGTCCGCGCCGTGGTGGCCGACCTGCGAGCCGGGGTGCCCCGGGAGGTGATCGCCACCCGGTTTCACCACGGTGTCGCCGATGCAATCGTCCAGGTCTGCCTGATGCTGCGGGAGTCGACTGGAGTGAACGCTGCTGCGCTGTCCGGCGGCGTGTTCCAGAACATCCTGCTGCTCGAACACACCGTGGCCGGTCTGGAACAGGCCGGATTCCGGGTCCTCACCCACTCCCGCGTGCCCCCCAACGACGGCGGAATCAGCCTCGGCCAAGTCGCCGTCGCCGCTGCACTACTGCGTTCTGGAGGCAGAACGCAGTAATCCGACTCTCCGAGACCGCGTTCTGCCTCCAGAACGCGGGGAGTGTCAGTCCCGGAGGTCGAGCACGCTTCCGTTGGGGTGGTCGCGGGTGATCAGGGTCCAGAGCTGGGCAGCGACATGCGCCGGATCGGCGAGCTTGCCCTGCGCATGGAGATCCAGGAACTTCTGGCGGCTTGGGAAGTCCGCTTCCGATGTTTGGCGAAGTCTTTCCTGCATGGCAGTGTCAACCGTTCCTGGCGCAATCGACAACACCTGCACGCCGCCACGAACGTCCTGCTCGGCACCGACGTTGCGCACCCATTGGTCAAGCGCAGCCTTACCCGCTCCATACGATGCCCATCCCGGATAGACGCTTCGGGCAGCCCCCGACGTGAGCATGATGAGGTGGCGGTGAACATCGAGTGACCGGGTGGCAGCGAGAAACATCTGACCAAGTACCTGCCCACATGCGCTGTTCAGCAGCACGTTGCGCAGGTATGCGTCGCTATCGACCTCCGCGGTGAAGCCCGTCGGGTCGATGGTGCCGGCGGCATGGACGAATGCCACGTGCTCGCCGTCGAAGCCTTTCATTTCCCGCTGAAATGAAGCACCAATCGCGGGCCACATCGACGGATCGGCCAGATCCGCCTTGATGTGCTCGATGGCGAGCTCCGGACGCCCGCGGCTTATTCCGAACACCCGAGCGCCATCCCACGGGACGGTCTTGGCCAGCGCCTGCCCAATACCGCCGGACACTCCAGAAATCCACACGAGAGAGGTAGCCACGGGCCCGACCCTAACTGAGCGCTGGTGTGTCACGGCTTGCTATGGAGTGCGTGGCCACCGGGGTGGCGCCGCACCACGGTTCATCGACCACGTGACACCGCCGAGCCGCCCCTCCTGGACCGGCTCCGGAGGGCGGTGCCGGTAGGACCGCAACAGCTCGGCGGTGGCGTCGTCACCGTGGTTGAGCGCCAAGCAGGGGGAACGATAGGAGCAGCGCGCGCAAATCGCAGGCTCTGGGTTGGGATAGATCTCGAGGTCAGTGCTGGTGGCGGTGCTGGCTTCGGCGGCCAGGCCGGCGCCGGCGACCGCCAGCTCGGCCTCGCCGCGCCGGATGCGGGTACGGCGAAACACGTCGGTGCCCTCGGCATGCAGGCGTTCCCCAGGAACAGTGCCGCTGCGGGCATACATCCGCCGATGACCCACCTGATGATGCTCCACCGGCTGCGGGACTATCGCGCCCATCTCGTCGGCGTCGGCGCGGATCTCGTTGTAGACCGTGCCCGTGATCTGCATCCCGAGGTAGAACAGCGGCCACGCCCAGCACCACGCGATCGTCCGCTCGTCGAGCTGCAAGGCGTCGTCATCGGTCCAGCCGTCAGCGACCAGCCGGTGCTGGACAACCCAGTAGGCGTCGTCGGAATCAATGGCGAGCAACTCGACTCGGTCGCAATAGCGGATCTCCTCCCCGCCTGGGGTCAGCAGAGTAGCGTCGGGCATTGCCGGGTCAGGAATGTTCACCTCAAAATCGGTCTCGACGCGAATCGGGGTGAAGTGGTCTACCGCCGGCGCCCATACCGCGTAGGCATCGAGCAGCGCATGACCCCGGGCCAGCGCCGCCTGTTGTTCGTCGGGCCCGCTGTCGGCCATAGTCTCGGCTTGGCCGCGCACCGACCGTTCCAAGGCCTTATGTACCAGGGGCTGCACGATGGCCCTGTCCCACTCCCACATGCCGGGGAAGTAGTACACCGCAAGCGCATCGCGCAATGCCTGGTTCAGGTCGATCGGACCCGGCCGGGAGATCGGTTCGAAGTTGCGCTGGTTGGGCGAACTCAGGTGCCATTGCCGGCGGCAGCGCTTGAACGCCGCCCGGTCAGACGCGTGGAGGCGGTAGGCCATCGCACCTCGAATCAGTGCCGGAACTTAATGCGCGTGCGGCCAAGGGTCATCCGCCGACCAGCGACATCGGTCCTGACCCCCAGCCGCCGCCTCCATCTCAGCGAACAGATCATCGAAAAACGCCGACACGTCGTTGCGATGCTGTGCCTGCCATCCACCGTAGTAAATCCAGGCATCAGGCAGCGCCTCACCCGGTGCCGGCGTGGGAACGACCCCATCGGGGCCGATGCGCCGCAACGCATAGCTGTCGCCCCGGCGTTCGATGTACACAAGCTCACCAGGTTCGGGCCAATCAGCCACGATCTCAGTGATCAACTCATTGCGGTTCAGCGAACCTCCCCTGACAACGCGCTCAGCAGATCCGCGGCAGCGGGTCGCCGACCAGAAGATCGATGATCCGGGTGCCCCCGAATCCGGTCTTGAGCAGAACCAACCCCGGCGGATCGTCGGCTACCCGGCCAACCACCGTCGCTCCGGCGCCCAGTGGATGCGCCTGCAGCGCGGCCACTGCGGCGTCCGCCGCGTCGGGATCGACGATCACCACGATCCGTCCCTCACAGGCAACGTAGAGCGGGTCGATGCCCAACAGCTCGCAGGCCCCGCGGACCTCCGCGCGTACCGGGACGGCCTCTTCCTCGACCACCACGGCAACGCCCGCAGCCGTGGCGACTTCGTTGAGGATGGTCGCGACGCCGCCACGGGTGGCATCGCGCATCGCCCGGACGTCGGGGCCCACCGCGTCGAGCAGTCCCCGCACCAGGCCGTGCACCGGTGCGGTGTCAGAGACCAGGTCGGCCTCGAGGTCCAGCTCACCGCGCGCCAGCATGATGGTCATGCCGTGGTCACCCACCGGACCTGAGACGATCACTGCGTCACCGGGGCGGGCGGTGGCCACCCCCAGGGTCAGGCCATCGGTGAGCAATCCCACTCCGGCCGTGTTGATGTAGCAGCCATCCCCCTTGCCGCGCTGCACGACCTTGGTGTCACCGGTGACGATCGTGACCCCGGCCGCCGCAGCGGCCGCGGCCATCGACGCCACGATTCTCCGCAGGTCCTCGACCGGGAAGCCCTCTTCCAGAATGAACCCCGCGGACAGATGAGCTGGCCGTGCCCCGGACACCGCCAGATCATTTACTGTGCCGTTGACTGCAAGGTCACCGATGTCGCCGCCCGGGAAGAACAGCGGCGACACCACATAGGAATCCGTGGTGAAAGCCAGCCGCGCATCCCCGGCGACCACCGTCGCGGCGTCTTCAAGCGGCTCCAGCAGGGGATTGCGGAAGGCGTCCAGGAAGACCGCCTCGATCAGCGACTGGGTGGCCTTGCCGCCGGCGCCGTGCGCGAGCGTGACGAGCTTCTCACGCACCCGGGGTCGGGCCCGCCGGGCGCGCTCGATGCGTTCCAACACCAACTGCTCCCGGCCGGTGTGCTCTGTCCCGGCCGGGGCGTGCCCAGGCTGCCCGGCGGCGTGCTCGGCAACAGCTGCCTGCGCGCTGTCCGCCCGGTGCTGCTGGGTGGTGTCCTGGTACTGGGTCATGCCCGGCTCGCCTTGACCTTGTGCATCTCTATCTGATGTACCTCAGTGGCCTCGCGTACCCGTTCTCGGGTGAACCGGCCGAAGTTGTAGTACGCCGCACAGGCTCCCTCGGAGGAGACCATGCAAGTCCCGATCGGTGTTTCCGGCGTACATGCCGTGCCGAACACCTTGCACTCCCAGGGCTTGAGTACGCCCTTGAGCACCTCACCGCATTGACACGCCTTCGGGTCGGCTACCCGCACGCCAGGTAGCTCGAAGTGCCGCTCCGCGTCGAAAGCCGCGTAACGCTCCCGCACCCGCAGAGCCGAGTGCGAGATGAAACCAAGCCCACGCCATTCGAAGAAGGGCCGCAGCTCCATCACTTCGCTGACCGCGCGCAGGGCCACCGTGTTGCCATCCCACGGCACCACCCGGGAGTACTGGTTCTCCACCTCGCAGCGGCCCTCGGCCAGCTGCTGCAGCAGCATGTAGACCGACTGCAGGAT